>JAPLOT010000080.1 GCA_026400595.1 Alphaproteobacteria bacterium
CCCGGGTCCTCGCGCTCGGGCGAGAAGCCGACGAAGAAGTCGCGGCGATTGACCAGTCCGCTTTCCTCAAGAATCGGGACAAGGACTTCGCGCGTTGTTCCGGGATAGGTGGTGGACTCAAGAACAATGAGCTGTCCTTTGCGCAGTGCGGCTGCAATGCTCTGCGCGGTCTTGCGGACGGCCGAGAGATCGGGTTCTCGCTGCCTGGTGAGCGGAGTCGGCACGCAGATCACGACCACGTCGCAGTTGGCGATTTCGGCGAAGTCCATGGTTGCATGGAATCGACCGGCGCGCCGGTGTCCGTCGATGGCAGAACCGGGTACGGCATCGATGTAGGACCGCCCGCGATTCAGGAGATCGACCTTTGCCGGGTCAATATCGAAGCCCGTCACCCGAAAACCGGCCCTGGCGGTTGCATTGACAAGAGGCAGCCCCACATAGCCCAGCCCGATGATGCCGATCACGGCGCTGCGGCCGGCAATTCGTGCCAGAGTGTCGGAAGCGTGCGGTGAACGGTTCTGATCAGGCGGCATTGGCGCCCCTGCTTGCGAGACCGGGTCCATCGTCAGTCATGCTCGATCCGTCTTTCACCGCCGACATGGCGTTCCTATGCCCTGCCGCTTCGAAGGGTGCAAATGGAAGATAGTCCGGCGTTGCACCAGAGGTCAAAGTTCGACGCACCGGCACGCGCGACACATGCCATCGAAGACCTCGCACGACGAGAGACGGGAAACAAGCGGTTGTTTTTAATGGAACAATTGTGGGGATCTACGTTTTTGTCGACGCCATGGTGCGGGGTAAAGCTTCGGATAGTCTTGGACCCCGCGGGGCTGCCTGTGTTATGCGGCGCGCAAGTTGAAGGATCGATGGAGTTGTCACTTGTCGGATGACATCAGGCGCCTGAAGGTTGGCATTCTGGGGTGCGGGCCCATATCCCAGGCGGCGCATTTCGAGAGCGCCGTGAAGGCGCGGAATGCCGAACTCTTCGCGATCTGCGATGTGGCAGATGACCTGCGCGACCGCATGGCAGCGACCTATGCGCCGCGGAAATCCTATCGCGACTATGACGCCATGCTCGCGGACCCGGAGGTCGAGGCCGTGATCGTCGCCACATCCGACGCCTTTCACGTGCCCGCGGCATCGGCGGCTCTCGAGGCGGGCAAGCATGTGTTGTGCGAGAAGCCCTTGGGCGTTTCGGTGGAAGAGGTGGAGGCCCTGAAGCGGGACGTGGTCCGCAGTGGCCGCGTACTTCAGGTGGGTCATATGAAGCGCTTCGATGCCGGGCTGCAAAGTGCAAAGGCGTTCATCGATGCTGAAATGGGCGAACTTCTGGCGCTGAAGGCATGGTATTGCGATTCGACCCATCGCTACGCCATGACTGATGCCGTGCAGCCGCCGATCATCAAGAGCAGCAAAGCCAGGAAGCCGGAACAGGATCCCAAGCAGGACCTCGAGCGCTATCTCATGCTGGCCCACGGTTGCCATCTGCTGGACACCGCACGCTACTTTGCGGGTGAAATCACTGAAGTTGAAGCCAGGCTGAGCAAGCGCTTCGGCGCCTATTGCTGGTTCGTCGACGTCGCCTTCGCGAATGGCACCTTGGGGCATCTCGACCTGACGGTCGCGGTACGCATGGACTGGCACGAAGGATTTCAGATCTACGGCCAGAATGGCAGCATCCTGGGCAAGACCTACAATCCCTGGTACTACAAGACCAGCGATGTCGATATCTTCCGGGAGTCCACGGGCACAACCGCGCGCGTCCTCGGTGCCGATGGCCACTTCTACCGGCGTCAACTCGAAGGCTTCGCCGACGTCATCCTGAATGGTGCCCCGATGGCCGGAGCTGACATCGACGACGGCATTGCCTCGGTACGAGCGATGACGGCCATTGCGCGGTCAGTGAAATCGGGTGGGCCTGTCCGCCTGTCCGAGGTCTCGGGCGCGGTGTGATGCAGCTTGGTATCTTCGCCAAGACCTTCGAAGGGTCTTCGCCGGCAGCGGCCATGGGCGCGGCAGTTCGCTGCGGCTATCGCGCGGTTCAGTACAACATGGCCTGCTCCGGCCTGCCGCCGATGCCCGACCATCTCAGCGATACGGCGGCCAAGGCGGTCGCTGACGCGGCCAAGGCGCATGTCGTTTCGGTCGCTGCGGTGTCCGGCACTTTCAACATGATCCATCCGGACCCTGCGGTGCGGATGACGGGACTTGCGCGGCTGGAGGTTCTCGCGTCGCGCTGCAAGGCTTTGTCGACGGGAATGATCACCCTGTGCACGGGCACACGTGACGTCGAAGATCAATGGCGATGGCATCCGGACAACCGCTCATCCGAAGCCTGGCGCGACCTGCTTCAGTCCGCCGCCGCCGCCTGCGACATCGCCGAGCGCTGGGACATCCTCCTCGGTGTGGAGCCCGAGCTCGCCAATGTCGTGAGCGATGCGAGGCAGGCGCTGCGGCTGATGCGCGAGCTGGGCAGCGATCGCATCCGGATCGTGCTCGACCCGGCAAATCTCTTCGAGACCGCGACCTTGGAGGATCAGCGCCGTCTGATATCGGACTCCATCGGACTGCTTGGCGAGCATATCGCCATGGCGCATGCGAAGGACCGCGCTTCCGATGGCTCCTTCGCGGCTGCCGGCACGGGTGTCGTCGACTTCCGCCACTTTCTCGCCTGCCTTGCAGCGGCGGGTTGCGACGGCCCGCTGATCACCCATGGGCTCACGGCGAAGGAGGCGCCTGGTGTTGCCAGGTTTCTGGGCGACACTCTGGCCGGCCTTGGACTCAGCGCATCATGACCGTGATGTCGGAAGATGTCTTCCGGCCGCTCGATGGGCCGAAACTGCGGGTTGCCGATGGGGGAGGATCGGGCATGCCTGTTCTCTTTCAGCACGGTCTTTGCGGAGATGCGGCGCAGACGGCGGAGGTCTTTCCGTCAGGCGTCGGGTTGCGGTGCATCACGCTGGAGTGCCGCGGCCATGGTGGCTCGGAAGCCGGCGATGTGACCGCATTCTCCGTCGTCCGCTTTGCCGATGACATTGCAGAGTTCATTGCCGCGCGCCGCTTGGCACCCCTGGTGGTTGGCGGCATCTCGATGGGAGCGGCTATTGCCATGCGGCTTGCGGTAACGCAGCCCGATCTGGTGCGCGGTCTCGTTATCGCGCGGCCAGCCTGGTCGATCCTGGCGGCGCCGGCCAACATGCGGCCGAATGCCGAAGTGGGTGAGCTTCTGTCCAGCATGCGGCCCGAGGCTGCGCGCCAGGCCTTTGCCGCCAGCGGCACAGCGCAGCGATTGGCCGCCGAGTCACCGGACAATCTGGCGTCCCTCACGGGGTTCTTCTCCCGCGAGCCGTCTGTGGTGACGGCGGCCCTGCTGACCTCCATCTCGCATGACGGCCCGGGCATCGATGCGGATCAGCTGCGACGGATCGCTGTACCCACGCTTGTGATCGCAACGCGCATGGATGTGATCCACCCTGTGTCAATGGCCGAAGAGCTGTCGCGCCTCATTCCGCGCGCCCGGCTGACCGAGATCACGCCGAAGGGTGTCGATCGCAGGACGTATGTTGACGAGTTCCGAGACGCGCTTGACGATTTTCTGAAAGGATTCCTGCGATGACCACTGCTCACTGGATCGACGCTCTTCCGTCTCACCGTCTGATCTGCGAGTTCTCGGCATGGTCGGCCGATCTCCTGCGGCTGGCCGACGACATGCAGCGCATCGCCTCCCACTGCGACATCCTTCATGTGGATGTTGCGGACGGGCACTTTGCCCCGGCGCTGCTGTTCTTTCCCGACCTCGTCGCGGCCCTGCGCAAGGCGTCGCGAGCGCCACTTCACACGCACCTGATGGCCGCGGATGAGATCTTGCTCGATCAGATCACGCAGTTCGCCGATGCCGGCAGCGACCTGATCAGCATCCACGCGGAAAACGCCAACATCGGCGACGCACTCGACCTTCTGGAAGAGCGGAGGATTCCGGCCGGGCTGGTTCTCAAGGTGGATACGCCGCTGGAAGTGCTTCCGCGCTACCTGCCGCGCCTTCGCTTTGTCACCTTGCTTGGGACCGCGATCGGCATCAAGGGCGTAGGGCTCGATCCGCGCGCTACGGGACGCCTGACGGCCGCAAGGGCATTGATCGCGGCAGCGCAGCTCCCGCACCGCGTGGTCCTGGCATCGGACGGCGGCAATCGCGAGCAGACGCTTCCGCTGCTTCGGCAGGCCGGGGCAGAAACCGTTGTTCTCGGCTCGCTGGCCTTCGGGGCACCAAGCCTCAAGGACCGTATGGACTGGGTGCACGGCTTGTGAGCGGGCATTACGCGATCGGGATCGACCTAGGCGGCACGCAAGTCCGCACCGCTCTCATCGACGTCGACGGGAAGATCCTGAAGCGCGCCTCGGAACCGACTCGCGCGAAGGATGGCGCCGACGTGGTCATCGATCAGATCGTCCGTCTCGCCGCCTGCGTGTCCGACGGCCTGCAGCAGGCCGAACTTGCAGGCGCAGGTGTGTCATCGCCCGGACCGCTCGACACCACGGCAGGCGTCGCCCTCGGCATTCCGACCATCGCAGGATTCGCCGGCTATCCGATGCGGGAAGAGATCGGCCGCAGACTGTCCCTGCCGGTCGCACTGGAGAATGACGGCATTGCTGCGGCGATTGGCGAATGGACGTTCGGAGCCGGGCGCGGCCGCGACAACCTCGTGTATGTCACGGTAAGTACCGGCATCGGAGGTGGTGTGATCGCCGACGGGCGGGTGTTGCGCGGGCGGCGGGGCATGGCCGGACATGTCGGCCACATGAGCTTTGTGCAAGATGGCGAGCTGTGTGTCTGCGGCGGTCGCGGCTGCTTCGAAGCCTATGGCTCAGGCACGGCCTTTGCCCAACGGGCCCGTGCGGCCGCCTTGGACGATCCGTCTTCCAGCTTGAACGCAGTCCGCGGGGAGCTCAGTTCCGAGGATGTCTTTGGCGCTGCCGCAAAGGGCGATCGTCTGGCGCAGGCGCTGGTCCGGCAGGAGGCCGAGATCCTCGGCCGGGGATTCGCCGCGCTTCTCCACCTCTACAGTCCCGAGGTGCTGGTGATGGGCGGTGGACTGTCGAGCCAATTCGGAACGTTGGAAGCGGGCATCGTTCAAACGATGCGCGTCCATGCCATGCCGGCGTTCAGGGACACGCCTGTGATGCCGGCGGAACTCGGCAGCAACGCCGGACTTGCCGGTGCGGCCGTCCTGGCATTCGAACGGGTGAGGCAAGCCGGGCGGCCGTGAAGGACTGCAACACCCCTTGTCAGGCGCGGCGCCGTTCATGCTGCGCGGCGGGAGAGCCTTCGCTGTGGAAGCCGCCGTGCGGGCGGCTGGATGGATTCCCGGCCAGCCTGTTCCGGCCTTTGCCATCGGTCGCTGGTCACATCTTCGGATAGCGCAATCTGAGACCCGGCACATCGACGGTGGCGACATGCACCGACCAGCCGCAGAGGCTGGCGATGATCAGGGTCCTCATGTCGGGGCCGCCGAAGGCGATGTTGGTGGGGGCGATCAGCATCAGCTGTTCCCAGTCGTCGTAGAGCGTTGCGAGCGTCCCGTCCGGCGAGAGCCGGTAAATGATATTGGGATTGTAGAGGCTGATGTAGAGGTTGCCGGCTTCGTCCAGCGCGAGCCCGTCTGGCACGGTGCGCGGAAGCTCGACCACGACGGTCCGCCGGCCCGCCTTGCCGTCGGCGCCAATCTCGATGCGCGACACGAGGGGCGGGCTCGACTCCGCGACATAGAGTGCCTTGCCATCGGACGAAAGGCACATGCCATTGGTGAAGCCGTTGGAGCTTCGATCCCAGACGGCAGCCTTGCCGCCGGGCGCGACCTTCCAGATGAAGCCGTCGCGATTTCCCCATGTGCCCGAGTCGGAAACGTAGAGATTCCCCTGATCGTCGAAGACCGGATAGTTGGGAACCCGCATTTTCTGCGCTTCCGATCCGCTGGCATAGGTCGATACGGAACCGTCGGGCGCGATGCGGTGGACGCAGGCCGACCTGTCGTCGCAAGCATAGGTGTTTCCGGCCGCATCATGCGCGAGACCGAGCAGGAAGCCACCGGGGATGCGCGCGATCTCCTCGCAGCTCTTGCCGTCGAGGCTGAAGCGACAAAGCTGGCCCGCCTCGCCGCCCGCATAGGCGCGCCCGTCCGGTCCCCAGGCCACGGCTTCCGGATGATCGAAGGCAAGGCCGATGTTGGTGAGAACCAGAGTGTTTTCCGATGACATCAGGAGGACCTCGCGCGGCAGGTTGCGTGACGACGGGCAGGGCGATTGAACCTTGACCGGTCTTTCGCCAGAACTATAGTGATGTCCAGCAATGCAGATCAATGTCCAACATTTCGGAACTTGATCGGAGAAGAGCCGGCAGGCTGCCGCGGCAATTCCTGCTTCGCAGCCGGGGAACGTCATGGGCTTACTTGACGGCAAAGTTTGTCTTGTGAGTGGCGCGGGACAGGGTCTGGGGCGTGCGATATCCCGCGAGATGGCGGCCGAAGGTGCGGCGGTGGTGCTGCTTGAGCGTAATGCGGGGACCGTTGAGGCCGTCGCGCAGGAGATCGCAGAGGCTGGAGGAACCGCGCATCCCTACCAACTCGATGTGACGGACTACGATGGCTATGGCAAGGTCGTCGCGGATGTGGCCGGGAAACTCGGCCGCATCGACGTGCTGGTCAACAATGCCGCGATCAATCCGCCGACCCGCACGATCCTCAACGACACGCTGGAAGACTGGCGCCGCACCATCGCGATCAACCTCGAAGCCGTCTACATGGGCAGCAAGCTGGTGGCGCCGCACATGGTCGCCCGCAATGACGGGCGCATCATCCACGTCGCGTCGATTCAGGGCTTTGCCTCCAGCGGCGACTGCGGCTCCTACAATGCGGCGAAGGGGGGTATCATCGCCTACACGAAGTCGATGGCGGTGGAGCTTGGCCGCTACAATATTCTCGTCAATGCCGTGGCGCCCGGCTTCATGGTGACGCCGATGTCGGTGGTCAACGGCATCGACGAGACGACGACCCCGGACTTCATCGACTGGTACGTCACGCGCCGGAAGATTCCGCTCGGACGCAGCGGGCTTCCGGAAGACGTGTCCGGCACCGTGGTCTTTCTCGCGTCAGACTACTGCCGCTACATGACGGGCCAGCTTCTGGTCGTCGATGGCGGCCTGATGAGTACATTCTGAAATCGCACGACAAGAACAACCGAGGAAACAGGGAAGGCAGATCGAAAATGGACATCACTCGCAAACTCAACGTCTCGCGGCGCGACATCATTCGCACCTCCATGATGATCGGCGCCGGTTCGGCGTTCGGCGGCATGCTGCCGCGCGGCGCCCATGCCCAGGAGAAGACTCTGGACATGTGGTGGTGGGGCGAACAGGAATTACCCGGATTGCAGAAATTCGTCGACGGCTCGATCGCCGGCTACAAGGACGCGACTGTCAAGGCCATGCTGCAGGACACGGCCGTCGTCATCTCGCAGTTCCAGACCGCGGCCGCGGCCGGCAACGCGCCCGACATCCAGTATCTCTGGAACGGCATCTATCACATGGAGAGCGTCTGGCTGGGCTACCTGCGCGGCCTCAACAGCCTGATCAAGCCGGATATCCTGAAGGCCTCCAATCCGACGCAGCTCAGCCATTTCGGTGGCGACATCTACCGCGTCGGCTGGTACCCGCTGCCGATGTTCTGGTGTTACAACAAGGACCTCTTCGAGAAGGCCGGACTCGACCCCGAAGCACCGCCGAAGACCTGGGACGAGCTGCTTGCGGCCTGCGAGAAGCTCAAGAGCGCCGGCATCGAGCCCATCGGCGGCGGCATCCAGGATGGCTACTGGAGCGAATGGTACATCAGCCATGGCCTGGTGCAGAACCTCGACACGCTCGGCGAGGCCGTCCAGCTCTTCATCGGCGACAAGGACTTCCGCGAGCCGAAATACCACGAGCACTGGGTCAAGCTCGAGGAGCTGAAGAACAAGGGCTATCTCAACCAGGACATGTCCTCGCTCGAACTCTATCCGGGCATCGATCTCGTGGTAGCCGGAAAGCTGGCGATCGGACAGACCGTTGGCACGCGTCTTCCGGCTGACAGCAAGGCCACCAACGGCCGCATCGGCTACATGGTCATGCCGGTCTTCGGCAAGGGCAAGCTCGCCGGCATGCCGATCGTCGACGTGCAGGGCCTTGGCATCTCGAGCAACGCCGAGGATCCGGCCGCGGCCGCGGCTTTCCTCGAGTACCTGCAGTCTCCGGAGCGCCTCAAGGCCTTCTGGGATGCGACGGGATGGCTGCCCTCCAACACCACCTTCGACTCCAGCGTCATCCAGGATCCGTCGGTGCGCGGCATGTGGGAGGCCTGGGGGCTCAAGCCCAACATCTCGAACGTCACCAACCTCGTGCCGGGACAGTTCTACGAACGCGCCGCGATCCCGACCGGCCAGCAGATCGTGCAGGGCGCCATCACCGGCGAACAGGCCGGCGAGCTGGCTGCGACCGTGGCCAAGGAATGGAAGGAGTTCAATCCGGACATGGTCGAGAACTATCGCAAGTGGGCCACCGATCTTTCCGCGCCCACCTGATCCCCAAGCAAGGAATCGTGGCGGCGATGCAAGACCGGCCGAGGTCCCGCATCCCGCCGCGGAGTCTGCAATGCCCCAGGCCGAAATGACCGTTGCATGACAACTCAGTCCAGGTTGGTGCCGTATCTCTACATCGCGCCGCTACTGCTGCTGCTTGCCTTCGTCTTCGGCTATCCGCTCGTCCGCATCTTCGAATTCAGCTTCAAGATGGTGCGCGGCATCGACGGGCCGTGGATCGGGTTGCGCAACTACCAGCTCGTGCTGGGCCAGGACCTGTTCTGGGAATCGGTCCTGCACAATCTCCAGCTGCTGCTGGCCATCCCCGCGATGGTGGTCATCTCGCTGATCGTGTCGGTGCTGCTCTATGAGCGCGTCGCAGGCTGGCGACTCTACCGAATCATCGTCTTCGTGCCCTTCGTGCTGGCCATTCCCATCATCGCGGTGGTGATGAAGCGGATGTTCCAGTTTTCCGGGCCGGTGAACGAAGTGCTGCGCTGGCTCAGCCTCGATTTCCTGGCGCTGGACTGGATCGGCTCGTCCGACGTGGCGCTGTGGACGGTCATGATCCTCATCGTCTGGCGTGAATCCGCCCTCGGCATCATCCTGTTCCTGGCGCGCCTTCTCAGCCTCGACGAATCCATGATCGAGGCGGCGAAGATCGAAGGCGCGAACTGGTGGCAGCGGCTCCGGTACATCATCCTGCCGCAGATGCGGGGCGTCATCGAGTTCTTCGTTGTGGTGAGCGTCATAACCATGCTGGCCGCGGTCTTCGCCTATGTCTTCGTGATGGGCGGGGGCCGCGGCGGACCCGGCACCGCCACCATGGTGGTCGAGCTCTACATCTTCAATGCCCTGATCCGCACGAGCCTGCCCGGCATTGCCTCGGCCGCCTCGGTGCTGCTTTTTCTCGTATCCGTCCTGCTGATCTTCCCGCTCTTCCGCGCCCGTCGCCGGGTCCGGAAACTGGAGGCCTGATGCGGAAGCAGCCGCTCTCCGGACTTGCCGGCACGGCGCTCAAGCAGGGCGTGCTCCTGCTTGCGGCCTTCTTCGCCCTTGTGCCGACGCTCTTCATGATCCTGACCGCGCTCAAGAGCGACGAGGAATACGCGATCGACAAGCTGGGATTTCCGGATTCGCCGGTCATCGAGAATTTCCGGGCCGTGCTGGTCGACAGCCCCTTCCTCGCCTGGATGGCCAACAGCGTGTTGCTGGTGATCGGCGCTGTGTTGCTGAGCACCATTGTCTCGGGGCTCGCGGCCTATGCCATCGCCTGCATGGAGTTCAAGGGACGGGAAACGCTCCTGGCGCTGAGCACATCGCTGATGGCGGTTCCTCCCGTGGTGATGATCGTGCCGCTCTTCGTGCTCTACACGCAACTTGGCCTGATCAGCACCTACCAGGGGACCATCCTGATCTATGCAGGCCTCATCACGCCCTTTTCCGTCTATCTCCTGACCACCTTCTTCCGCACCGTGCCAAAGGAACTGTTCGAATCCGCGCGCATCGACGGCGCGGGGCCCTTCCTCATCCTGATCAAGATCGTCCTGCCGCTGTCGCTGCCGGCCATCGTGACGCTGGTGGTGGTGAACTCGCTCTATGTCTGGAACGACCTGCTGATCGCCATCATTTTCCTGCAGGACGACGCCAAGCGCACGCTGGTGGCCGGCATCAGCGTCTTCCAGGGCCGCTACAACAACCAGGTTCCGCTCACCATGGCGGGCATGGTGATTGCCAGTGCGCCCATGCTCATTCTCTACATCGTCTTCCAGAAGCACTTCATCCGCGGCCTCATGGCGGGGGCCATCAAGTGACCGGACCCGACGCATCGATCGTGATCGAGAGCGACACGATCCGGGTTTCGGTCACGCCGCAGGTGGGCGGCACCATCACGGAAATCGTCCATCGTCCCTCTGGATTGTCCGTTCTCGGGCAGGTGCCCTGGGATCCGGTTGCGCTCCCCATCGCCAGCATCGCGGCGCGCGACGAGCCGGAATGGCTGACGCGCTATACCGGCGGCTGGCCGCTGCTGTTTCCGAACGGCGGCGATGCCTGCACGGTTGACGGCGTGTTCCACGGCTTTCATGGCGAGGCCTCGATCAGCCCGTGGCGCTGGGAGGCCAGCGCCCCCTGTCTTCGGCTGGCGCGGCGATTTTACACCGTGCCGGTGGAGATGGAGCGCGTGCTCGCCGTGGAGGGTGACAAGCTTGTCGTTTCGGAAACGCTTCGCATGCAAGGCGCAAAGCCCATCGACGTGATGTGGGGGCATCATCCGACCTTCGGATCGGATCTCCTCGATGGGCCGTTCGAGATCACGGCCGGGGGCGGCGCGGTCTCCGTCGATGACACCTACGATCCGGAGGCCAATCCGCTGCGTCCCGGCGCGGCGGGACGCTGGCCCCTGGTCGAGGGGAAGTCCGGTCCCTTCGATCTTGGCCATCCGCCGCAGAAGATGGCGGCGTTGGCCTATCTGCATGACCTCGACGCGGCCTGGCTGGCCATCCGCCGCATGGACAATACCATTGCCGCACAGCTGTCGTGGGACGGGCGCCGCTTTCCCTGCGCCTGGCTCTGGTTCGAACTGGGCGGAACGCCGGACGCGCCCTGGCATGGCCGCGGCCGGCTGATCGGCCTGGAGCCGAACTCCACCATGCCGGCCTACGGGCTTGCAACGGCGCGGACGCGGGGCGCCAACCTGCTGCGGCTTCATCCTGGCGAGGAGATCGCGACTGAACTGCGTTTGCACGTCTTCAAGCCGGAGGGCCCGGTCCTCAACGCCCGCTGAGGCTTCCGTCACGCCGGGTCGAGGGACTGTCCCGTCGCATCGAACACTTGGCAGGCGCTGGCGGGAATGCCGATGCGCATGAGGTCGCCCGGCTGGACCGCAACGTCGCCCGCGGCATGGACCGCGAACTCGTTGCTGCCCGGAACCTCGAGATAGACATAGGTCTCGTTGCCGAGACGCTCCACCGCCGCCGCGCGGCCCTCCAGCACGGTGTCGCCCTTGCCATTCGAGTCCAATGCCTCCGGCCGGACGCCGAGCGCCACGGCATCGCCCGGCTTCGCTGCACCGGGCTTGCGCGGAACCGTGATCGGCGCGCCGCCGGGGAGCGCGATGGTGACGCTGCTCCGGGCCGCGGCCGTGACGGTGCCCTCCAGGAAATTCATCGCCGGCGAGCCGATGAAGCCCGCAACGAAGCGGTTGCGCGGCGCGTGATAGAGGTCGAGCGGGCGGCCGGCCTGTTCTACCCGGCCCTGATTGAGCACCACGATGCGGTCCGCCATGGTCATGGCCTCAACCTGGTCATGCGTGACGTAGATCATGGTGGCGCGGAGTTGCCGGCGCAGGCGCGTCAATTCGAGGCGCATCTGCACGCGCAGCTTGGCATCGAGAGTGGACAGCGGCTCGTCGAAGAGGAAGACCTTCGGTTCGCGCACAATGGCGCGCCCGATGGCCACGCGCTGCCGCTGCCCGCCGGACAGTTCGCGCGGGCGGCGCTGCAGGATCTCCGCGATCTGCAGGATGGAGGCGGCGCGTTCGACCTTCGCGCGGATGTCTGCGGCCGCGGTCTTTGCGATCTTCAGCCCGAAGGCCATGTTCTCGAAGACGGTCATGTGCGGATAGAGCGCATAGTTCTGGAAGACCATGGCAATCCCGCGTTCCGCCGGCTGGAGCTGGTCCACGCGCGTGCCGCCGATGTGGATGCTGCCGTCCTGCAGGTCCTCCAGCCCGGCGATCATGCGCAGCAGCGTGGACTTGCCGCATCCGGACGGGCCAACGAACACGGTGAATTCCTCCTTCTCTATGCCGAGGTCGATGCCGTGAATGATTTCCGCGTCGCCAAATCGCTTCCGGACGGATTTCAGTTCGACATAGCTCATGAGAAATCAGGTACTGCGCTTGCGATGACGATGGAGACAGGATGCCGCTCTGTGCGCGACAGTATTGTCTGCCCCATGGGGCGTCAATGACGAAACCGGGGGGAGGTCCGCCACACCGGACATTTGTCTGGGAATACGGAATGACCTAGTGTCGGCCCAAGAGGGGAGGGCGCAAGATGGTGAGCAGGATTGCACGGATCGAGGCGATCCCGGTGATTTCGCCGGCGGGGTCGGCCAATGATCTCGACGGTACGGCCGACACGGTCATCGTCAAGGTACATGACGAGGACGGGCGGGTGGGCTTCGGCGAGGCCGATGCGCCGCCCTCCGTGGTCAAGAGTTTCATCGACATGCCGACGGCCCATCTGTGGAGCCGCAATGCGGGCGAGATCCTTGTCGGCGAGGATCCGGTCGAGATCGCGGGCCTCTGGCAGAAGCTCTATGAGGGAACCTTCTGGCCGGGCCGCCGCGGCCTCGGCATGCATGCCATCTCCGCCATCGACATTGCGCTTCACGATCTGGCTGGCAAGCAGCTGGGCCTGCCGGCCTACAAGCTCATGGGCGGTGCGCGGCGCGCGAAGCTGAGGCCTTACTGCACCATCTATCCCGGCCTGGCCCAGGGCCGCAGCATCGACGACCTGATGGGGGAGATCTTCCGGCAATTCGACATGGCGCTGACGGCCGGATTCCGTGCCGTGAAGATGGAGGTGCTCTTCTACGATCTCGTCACGGATCTCGAGCTGATCCGCCGCATCGGGGAGGGGCGTAAGGCGCTGGGCGATGACATCCTTCTTGCCATCGACTTCGGTTACCGCTGGCACAACTGGCATGACGCGCTCTTCGTGCTGGAGCGCATCGCCGATCACAACATCTTCTTCGCCGAGGCAGCCCTGCAGCACGACGATCTCGCCGGCCATGCCAGGCTGGCGGAGCGGAGCGCCATCCGCATCTGCGGCGCCGAAGCCGCGGCCACCCGCTTCGAGATCCGCGAATGGCTGACTGTCGGAAAGGTGGGCGTCGTGCAACCCAACATCGGGCGCGGCGGCGGTTTGACCGAGATCCGGCGCATTGCCGACCTCCGCGAGATCATGGGCGCGGAGGTCGTGCCGCATGGCTGGAAGACCGGCATCACTTCGGCAGTCGGCCGGCATTTCCAGGCGGCCTGTCCGGCGGCGCCGGTCTTCGAATATGTCTCGCCGCATGTTTTCGACAGTCCGCTGCGGCGCGAACTCGTCTCGCCGGAGCCCGCCGTGGTTGACGGCTATATGGACTTGCCGACCGGCCCCGGCCTCGGCATCGCGCTCAACGAGGAGCTTGTCGCGTGCTGGCGGGCCGACCGCTGACGAGGACTATCCGATCCGGTATTTCGCAACCGTCTCCGGGTTCAGGGACACGCCGAGGCCGGGACGATCCGGCACGGCGATCCGTCCGTCCGGGCCGATGGGGAAGGTCTCGCGGGTGAGCTCCCAGCGCAGCGGCGACTGGCTGGTGGAGTATTCGCAAGGCTCGTCCATCCAATGCTGCGACAGGAAGGCGAGGTTGGCGGCGATGGTGATGTTCGACTTGTAGCCATGCGTGACCACGCGCCGGCCGAGCTTTCTGGCCAGTCCGGCAATGCGTATCAGCTCGGTGATACCCCCGGCCATGGTCACGTCCGGCTGGGCAATGTCAATCTTGCCGCGGACGAAGGCCTCCTCGTACTCGTAGCGAGTCGTCAGCCCGAGGTCGCCGCCGCCGATGGGAATGCCGAAGCCCTGGAAGCGCGCGTGGCCGTCGAGATCGTCGATGGGCAGTGGCGCCTCGACCCAATGAAAGTCATTGTCCTTGAAGATGGGCATCAGGGGCAGGCCTTCCTCCGCCCTGGACCAGGCCGTCGCGGCATCCACCATCAGGCGGATGTCGGGGCCGACATGCGCGCGTGCCGCCCGGATGAGGTTTTCCGTTTTGGCGAGATCATCCCGCCAGAAGGGGTCGGCCACGATCTTGATGGCCTTGAGACCGAGCTTCAGCCCCCGGTCGATGGTCTTGCGGACCTCGTCTGGGGTCTCGCCCAGGGGATAGACGGTTCCGTAAGCCAGGACCCGGTCGCGCTGCGGCGCGCCGAGGAGCCGGCCAAGGCTCTTGCCCCGCATCTTTCCGCGCAGATCCCACAATGCGATATCCACAGCGGAAATGGCATGAATCACGACGCCGCGCCGGCCGTAGTAACTGGTGAGATCATACATCCGGTCCCACAAGCCCTCGACATTGCTCGGGTCCTGGCCGAGCAGAACCTGCTTCAGTCCCATGGCATGGGTGTGGGACCGCGGCGCGTCGACGATGGCGCGGATCACCGCGGGCACGCTGTCGACCTCGGCAATCCCCGTCATGCCTTCGTCGGTGTGGACGAGGACGAGGCAATTGTCGTATGAGCCGTCGAACGTCTCCCCGGTCCAGCCGGGAACGCGCAGTTCGATAACCTCGATATCGATGATTTTCATGACCTGGTTCCATTTCGCCGAATTCCAGAAATACCAGATACCGGACAGTAGTCCACAGGATGGGAAATCCAGATGAGTGTCTCGCAGCCCATTGCCCTGAAGAACCTGCGCAAGGCGAGCCGGCCGCCGGTCATCGAAGACGAGTCGACCGGCTCCCGCAGCCTCCGGCGCGCTCTCGACATCCTCGATCTTATGCTGCAGCGCGGCGGACCATTGACGGTGGCGCAGATCATCGAGGCGCTCTCCATTCCGAAGTCGACCGCCTATGAGCTGGTCCGGACCCTGACCGAAGCCAATTGCATCGAGCCGTCCGGCAAGGGCAGCGGGCTCTACCTGGGCCGCAAGCTTTACGAGTTCGGCATGGCTTACCACGGCCATGTCGACCTGCTGCGCGACGGCAGCATCGTGGCCGAGGAATTGCGCAACGAGACGGGCGAGACGGTCCAGCTCTCGGTGCTGGAGAACGACCAGATGATGGTCCTGCTCAAGGAAGAGGGCGTGCGGCCCTTGCGCATCATCAGCAATGTCGGCTCGCGCGTGCCCATCAACTGGGCGGCAGCCGGGCGGCTGCTGGTGTCCGATCTCGACGACAAGACGCTGACCCGGCTGCTGACCGCCACCGTGCGCCAGTCGCCTTCGGGCAAGGCGACGATGGACGTCAAGAAGATCATCGCGCAGGTCCGGCGCTACCGCCGCCAGGGCTACGCAACCGAGCTGAACGAGGCCAACGAACATGCCGGCTGTATCGCCGCCCCGATCATCGACGCGGCGGGCCGCTGCATCGCGGCGCTGAGCGTGGTGGTGCCCGAGCAGCGGCTGGCGAGGCCCAACCGCGAACATCTCATCGTCAGTGTCATCAAGGCGGCCGAAAAACTGTCGCGCCGGATCGGCGGCCCGCGCGCCGTCTAGGTGCCTGCGTGGCGTTGCGCCAGGGCATCAAGGAGCTGATCCGCGCCGATGTCGCCGCGCAGATGTGACTCGACGAGGGGACCGCCAGCCTCCTGAAACGCAAGATAGCCATCATAGCGCGGGCGGATCCAGCAGGCCTCCATGGTGGCCCGCGTCTGCGCAAAGCAACCGCCAAAGCGCCGGTTGACCGCGGGATCATCCCAGACGGCCGCATGCGCCGGCTGGCCGTGATGGGTAGCGAAGGCGCGCTGGGCATCTTCTGCGGCGGCGAAGCGGACATAGGCCAGGGCCGCATCGCGGTGCTGCGTGGCAGCGGAAACCGCAAGCCCTGTTCCGCCGACGGTCGAGCCAGCATGTCCCGCCGGGCCGGGCAGGTCATGGAACCGCAGCGGCTGACGCTGGTCGGCTTCCGCATAGGTTGCATAACAATAGACGGCGGGGCAGAAGACGAGATCGTCCTCGCGCACCATGGCGTCATGCAGCGCGATGCTATTCCAGTCGAAGACCTGAGGCGGGCAGTACTCCAGTAGCGCGCGCATCAGGCCGAGGGCGTGCCGGGCCATGCCGCGGTCGGCGAAGTCATGGCGGCGATCCGTGGCGCAGTGCGCGCCGAGATTGGCCATGAGGGTGAAGAAGGTCATCAGGCTGTGCACGCCCTTGAGTCCGATAGCAAGCCATTGCCCTCTTTCCCGGGCGCGCCGGCCCAGCCTCAGGAGGCCGTCCCAGTCGCGTGGCGGTTCCATGTCCAGCAACTCCATCAGGTCGGGACGGGACACCGCCACCTGGCAGGCGGCATCGACGGGCAGGGCCCAGACATGACCGTCTAGGCGATAGGTTGCCAGCGAAGGGCCAACGAAGAGCGAGTCCGCGCCGGTCTCCTTGTTCAGCGGCAAGAGGCACTTCGACGCGGCGACGGCCCCCATGAAGGGGTGATCGAGAATGATGAGATCGAATCTTCGCGCCAGATCCGTGACAGGCGTGAACTCGAATCCGCTGAGCGGCCGCGTCGACCACGCGATCTCGATGTCCGGATGCCGCTCTCGGAACATCGCGGCCGTGTTGATCAGCGGATCGATCGCGCGCCGATGGTCCCACGTGATGCCGCGCAATGTGACTGGTTTCATCGCCGCCTCCGGTATCTTGACTCGCAGTCTATCGCAGTTAATGTGCCAGTCTGGCAAGACGTACAGTTGTCCGCCATTTCGGAAATCAAAGTGCCTTTAAACAGATAATGTCTGGGAGGACGTGTCCAATGAAGTCGGTCAAGTTGTTGTACGGCGCCGCCATAGCGGCCATTGCACTGACGTTGTCTGCACCGGCAAGCCTTGCCGCTGCGGGCGACGAATGCGTGAAGATACTGGGTTACGAGTGGAGCGGCGAGAAGCAGTCGATGGATCCCGCCGACATGCATTCGGGCGACGATGCCTATCACACCTTCGCGGTCTACAATCGCCTCGTCGACATCGACGATAACTTCAACGTCCTGCCGGAACTTGCCACCGAGTGGAAGGTCTCCGACGACGGATTGACCTGGACCTTCAAGCTGCGTGAGGGCGTGAAGTTCCATTCCGGCAAGGACTTTTCATCGGCGGATGTGGTCTATACCTTCAAGCGGCTGCTCGACGAGAAGACCGGATCCGGCGCGCGGGCCGTTCTCGAATTCCTCGATCCCGACGGCATCAAGGCCGTCGATGCCACGACCGTGACCTTCACCACCAAGAAGCCGGTGGTCGAACTTCCTGTGCTGATCACCAACAAGTTTACCAACATCGTCCCCGACGGCGCCAAGCAGGACGAGTTGCGCCTCAAGGGCGACGGCACCGGACCCTTCATGCAGGAAGAGTTCACGCCCAATGCGCCGGTGCGGATCCTGCGCAAGAACCCGAACTACTGGGACGCGGGCAAGCCCATGGCGGATTGCCTGCGCATCACGGTGGCCCAGGAGGCCGTGGCAGCGGTGGCGGCCATCAAGGCCGGTCAGGTCGATCTGATGCTGAACGTTGATCCTTCCGTGATCGGATCTCTGAAGGATGATCCGAACGTCGAACTCCTGCAGACCGGCGCGTCAAACTCCATGACCGTCTCCATGTGGGTCGATACCAAGCCCTTCGACGATCCGCGAGTCCGTGAGGCCCTGAAGCTTGTGGTTGACCGCCAGGCTATGGTCGACACCGTACTGCTTGGCTTCGGCCAGGCCGGTGCAGACAATCCGGTGCCGGTCGGAAGCCCGGCCTCCTTCACCAAGGAAGCGCCCAAGCAGGACATCGAGAAGGCCAAGGCCCTTCTGGCCGAGGCCGGCTACAAGGACGGGCTGAAGTTCGACCTCTACACGGCGGAGGGCGTGCCCGGCATGGTGCGCATGGCGCAGGTCTATGCGGAGATGGCCAAGGCTGCGGGCATCGAGATCAACGTGATCGTGACGCCCGCCGAAAGCTACTGGGATGACGTCTGGCTGAAGAAGCCGATCGTCACCTCGGCCTGGTCCATGCGCCCGCCGGGCGAAGGTCTTGCCGTGGCCTATACGCAGAGCGCCAAGTGGAAGGAAACGCGCTGGGAGCGTCCCGACTACGATGCGCTGCTGCTGAAGGCAAACACTACGGTCGATCCGGCCGAGCGCCTGAAGCTGTTCCAGCAGACCGGCGAGTTGCTGGCCAAGGAGGGCGGGCTGATCCTTCCGATGTTCGTCCATCAGGTCCTCGCCGTGCGCAAGGGCTGCGAGGGCTACGAACCCAGGGCGCAGAACTTCAATCTCAACTTCGAGAATTTCTCCTGTAAGTAAGGGGACGCAACAGAACGGCCGGCAGGGTCAGACGCGCGCTGTCGGCTGAATGCGCACAAGGGGGCGGGGCTTGCCTCGCCCCTCATCGTCGGAGGAGGGGGAATTGCCGATCGTCCTGCTGGTGGTCCGCCGCACCTTGCTGTCGATCGTCACGCTGCTCCTCGTGTCGCTGATCATCTTCTCAATGCTCGAAGTGCTGCCGGGCGATGTCGCCACTCGCATCCTCGGGCGCGACGCCACGCCGGAGTCGCTGGAGGTTCTACGTACCGAGCTTGGCCTCGACCGGCCAGCGACGGTCCGCTACCTCGACTGGCTCGGGGGCCTGGTCACCGGCGATCTCGGGAAATCGCTGGTCTCCAGCCGGCCGATCTCGGAGATACTGGCGCCGCGCATCTTCAACACGCTTCTGCTGTCGCTCTATGCCTTCGCGCTCTATCTTCCGCTCACCGTCATACCGGCCATGCTGCAGGCCCTGACTCGCGACCGCGCGCCAGACCACGCGCTGTCGGTGGTGACGCTCGTGCTGCTGTCGATGCCGGATTTCCTTCTGGCGACCATCCTGCTCCTGACCTTCGTGCTGTGGATCCCGGTGCTGCCGGCCATCTCGCTGGTCGACGCCTCCTCGAGCTGGTTCGAATATCTCAAGGCCATGACCCTGCCGGCGCTGACGCTGGCCATCGTCATGGCCGTCTATGCGGTGCGCATGCTGCGCGACAATCTGATCGAGGTGCTCGATTCCGACTATGTGCGGATGGCCGAGCTGAAGGGCCTGTCGCGCGCCCGCGTCCTGTTGCGGCACGCGCTGCCCAACGCGCTGGTTCCGACGCTCAACGTGACGGCGCTCAACCTCGCCTATCTGATCGGCGGCGTCGTGGTGGTGGAGAAGGTCTTCTCCTATCCCGGCTTCGGCACGCTGCTGGTGGATTCGCTTCAGCTCCGCGACCTGCCGGTCATCGAGGCGACCGTCATGATCGCGGCGTTCGTCTACATCGCGGCCAACCTGGTGGCGGACATCGCGGCCATCCTGCTCAATCCGCGGCTGAGGACGGGCTAGGCGATGAGCGATCTCGACATCAGGCTTGCGCCAGCGGTGCAGCGGCAAGCGCGATTGTGGTCCCTCTGGCGCCAGATGCCGCTGAGCTTTCGGATCGGCAGCATCATCCTGGCCATCCACTTCATTGTCGCGGCCACCGGCCCGTTCTGGGCGCCCTACGGCTACTCGCAGATGGGCGCGGGGCCGCCGCTGTCGGGCATGAGCCTTGCTCATCCCTTCGGCATCGACCAGCTCGGGCGCGACGTCTTCAGCCGCGTCATCCATGGCAGCCACATCGTGATCCTGCTATCGCTGTCGGGTACGCTGCTTGGCCTCGTGCTGGGCGCCATCATCGGATTGCTCTCCGGCTATGTCGGCGGCTGGATCGACGAGGCCGTGCAGCGCGTGCTGGAAGCCCTCATCAGCATTCCCTTTCTGGTGCTTGCGCTTATTGCCATCGCCGCGGCCGGGACGGACTACGCGGGCAACCCCATCCTGATCGTCCTCGTCGTGGCGCTGGTCTATGCGCCGCGCATCGCCCGCATGGCGCGCGCCGCCGCCATCGACATCGCCACGCGCGACTATGTCACGGTCGCGCGCCTGCGCGGCGAGAGCGCCTGGTCGGTGATGCTGCGCGAACTGGTGCCCAATGCCACGGGCGTGCTGCTGGTGGAGTTCGCGCTGCGGGCGGGCTATGCGCCGGTGCTGATCGGATCGCTGGGCTTCCTTGGCTTCGGCCTGCGCCCGCCCACGCCGGAATGGGGCCTGATGATCAGCGAGAACCGCGCGCTGCTGATCATCGCGCCCTCCACCGTCCTCGGCCCCGGGCTTGCGCTGGCATCCCTGGTCGTCGGGCTGAACCTCTTCACCGAGGGCTTGGCCCGCGTTCTGGGCCGCACCGTCAAGCTCGGGAACCAATGATGGCCGAGCGGCGACACCCTCTGGTGGAGGTCTCCGGACTTGCCGTCTCCTATCGCCAGGGCGGCGGCTGGCAACGCGTGGTCGAGGGGGTGGATTTCGACATCGCGCGCGGCGAAGTTCTGGGGCTTGTCGGGGAATCGGGCTGCGGCAAGTCCACCGTGGCGCTGCAGCTTCTGGGCTATCGCCATCCGGCGATGCGGACCGACGCCGGTCGCATCTCGCTCGAGGGAACCGACATCCTGCGCCTCGACAGGACCGCGCTCGACCGGCTGCGCGGCGAAACCGTCAGCTTCGTGCCGCAGAATCCCACGACGGCGCTCAATCCGGGCATGCGGGTCGGCGCGCAGATCGACGAGAGTCTCGCAGCCCACGGGCAGGGCGACGCCGCGGCCCGCCCGGCGCGCATCGCCGAACTCTTCGGGCTGGTCGGCCTCCCGGATTCGCCGGACTTCGCGCAGCGTTATCCGCATCAGCTGTCGGGCGGCCAGCAGCAGCGCGTCTGCATCGCCATGGCGCTCGCCTGCGATCCGAAGCTCGTGGTTCTCGACGAGCCCACCACAGGGCTCGATGTCACGACCCAGGAGCAGATCGTCGAACTCCTCGTCGACCTGCGGGCACGCCTGTCGATGTCGATGCTCTATGTCACGCATGATCTCGCCTTGCTGTCGCAACTCGCAGACCGCATCGGCGTCATGTATGCCGGCCGCATGGTCGAACTGTCCGCGACGCCGGATCTCTTTGCCGATCCCAGGCATCCCTATACGCAGGGACTCATCGGCGCCATCCCGCGCATCGACGGAACCGACCGGAGGCCGTCGCGGCCGCTGCGCGGCCTGCTGCAGCGGCAGTCGCTGCCGAAGGGATGCCCCTTTGCGCCGCGCTGCGACTTCGCGCTGCCGCGCTGCTTCGAAGAGGTGCAGCTCCTGCGTCCGCATGGCCCGGCGCGCAAGATCGCCTGCTGGCGCGTCGACGAGATCGGCCCGGCGCAGGAGGCGGGAGAGGCACTTCCGCCTCCGCTGCCGGCCGCATCGGGGGCTCTGCTGGAGATCGATGCCGTTTCGGTCGCCTATGGCCGCGGTCAGCGCCGCTTCCAGGCGCTCCGCGATGTCTCTCTCGATGTCCGGAAGGGCGAGACGGTCGCGCTTGTGGGTGAATCGGGAAGCGGCAAGTCGACACTGGCGCGCGCCATTGCGGGGCTGGTGGCGCCGGAGACCGGAACCGTCCGCCTCGCGGGCAGCCGCCTCGCGCCGGCGGTCAAGGGCCGTACGCCGGAGCAGCGCCGTCTGATCCAGTTCGTGTTCCAGAATCCGGATGCCTCGCTCAATCCCCGCGCCACCGTCGGGACGACGCTGACACGGCCGCATGACTTCTACTTTCCCGACCGGACCTCGGAGACCGGCTCCCGCATCCTGTCTGCCCTGGCGGATGTGCGTCTCGACCAGGCCTATGCGCGGCGCTACCCCGACCAGCTCTCCGGCGGCGAGCGCCAGCGCGTCGCCATCGCCCGGGCGCTCGTCGCCGAACCCAGCCTGCTGTTGTGCGACGAGATCCTCTCCGCGCTGGACGTCTCCGTGCAGGCAAGCATCCTGGCGCTGCTGCAGCGCCTCAAGTCCGAGCGCGGCATCGCAATGCTCTTCATCTCGCATGACCTGGCGGTGGTGCGCATGCTGGCCGATCGCGTCGCCGTGCTGTTTCGCGGCGATGTGGTCGAGACGGGAACCTGCGCGCAGGTCTTCGCCGCGCCCTTTCACCCCTATACCCATGCGCTGCTCGAGGCCGTGCCGGCGCCGCGCAAGCGCCGCCGACCTGCCGCCGGCCGCCGCGCGGAAACATCGGCGAGCCGGGCGGGCTGCGCCTACGCCGGCCGTTGCGCCTGGCAGATCGGGGCCATCTGCGAAACGGAAGCGCCGCCCTGGCGCAGCACCGGCGAGGGCCTCGCCATCAGGTGTCACCACAGTCTCGATGACCTGAAGCGCCGGGCCACATGGCCGGGCGACGTCGAAGCAATGCCGCAGCGGAGGACAAAACGATGAAGATCACGAAGGTCGAGTGTTTCGTACTGTTGGTGCCCGACTTCCGCGCCGACGCCTGTTCCTCGGCGCAGGACAATCTGGTTGTCAAGATACACACCGACGACGGCCATGTGGGAATCGGCGAGACGGATACGAATCCCTGGGTCGCGCGGGCCATGATCGAGGCGCAGGGAACCCACATCATGGGCCTCGGCCTCACCGAGATGCTCATGGGACAGGACCCGACCGACGTGGAGGGCCTGTGGGAAAAGATGTATCGCGGCTCCGCCATGACCGGCCGGCGCGGCCTCGGCATCTGCGCCATCGGTGCGCTCGACATGGCGCTGTGGGATCTGCGCGGCAAGATCGAGGGCAAGCCTTGCTGGCATCTTATGGGTGGGGCGACCAATCCCACGATCACGCCCTACGCCTCGCTCCTGCCGGAGGGCGACGATCTCGAAACCTATGGCCGCGTGCTGTGCGAGCGCGCGCTGGCCGCGCAGAAGCTCGGCTTCCGGGCGGCCAAGCTGGAGATCTGCCTCAAGGGGCCTTACTCGCACAATTCGCTGCAGATCGCCGATGACCGCGAGTGCGCCCGCATGGTGCGCGACATCCGCAAGGCGGTCGGCCCGGAGATGACGCTGATGGTCGACGTCGCCTATGCCTGGCCGGATTGGAAGGAGGCGCTACGGGCCATCGAGATGTTTGCCGGCGAGGATATCTACTTTGTCGAGACGCCGCTTCCCTCCGACGATGTCGAAGGCTATGCCAAGCTCTGCCACGCCTCGCCGGTCAAGATCGCACTGGGCGAGTGGCAGAACACGCGCTTCGAGTTCCTGGAGTTCATGAATGCAAAGGCGATCGACGTGGTGCAGCCCGATGTCGGGCGCGTCGGCGGACTCACCGAAGCCAAGCGCGTGGCCATGCATGCGCGTGATCGGGGCCTGGTCGTGGTGCCGCATTGCTGGAAGTCGGCCATCGGCATTGCCGCTTCGGCGCATCTTGCCGCCGTCGCGCCGACCTGCACCTACATCGAGTTCCTGCCGCGCGAGCTTGCCGACTCGGCGCTGCGCCGCGACCTGTGCAGCGTCGAACTCCCGGTGGTGGAAGGCCGCATCCCGCTGCCGACTGCGCCGGGCCTTGGCGTGACGCTGAACGAAGAGGCGCTCCACAGATTTCGCGTTTGACGAGGGCACTGATGAAGATCGAAGCCGTAGACTTTTTCTATCTCTCCATGCCGGTGGTGACCGATGCCGGCGATGGCAGTCAGGACGCCTTGCTGGTGCGGGTCGCCGCAGGCGGCGAGGTGGGCTGGGGCGAATGCGAGGCCTCGCCTCTCACTTCGATCGCCGCCTTCGTCTGTCCCATGTCGCATGGTGCCTGCAAACCGGTGCGCGACGTGGTGCTGGGAAAGGCCCTGAACGGCCCCGACGATATTGCCGCCCTGGCTGCGGCTGTCGAGATGGAGTGCATGGACCTGCTGCAGGCGGCACATACATTCTCCGGAATCGAGATGGCGCTGTGGGACCTGCTGGGCCGCAAGCGTGGCGTGCCGGTCTACCAGCTTCTGGGTTACTCGAGGGCCTATCCGAAGCTGCCCTATGCCTCGCAGCTTTTCGGCGACACGCCAGCGGAGACTCTGGCCGGTTGCCGTGCGGCCCGGTCACGCGGCTTCCGGGCGGTGAAATGCGGCTGGGGTCCCTTCGGCCGCGGCAGCCTCAAGGACGATCGCGACCACCTGCAGGCGGCGCGCGAAGGCCTGGGCCCCGATGGCAAGCTGCTCATCGATGCGGGCCAGATCTTCCGCGAGGATGTGGATGCGGCGGCGGAGCGCATCGCGCTGCTCGAAGAGGTCGACGCCGGCTGGTTCGAGGAGCCCTTCCTCGGCGGCGCCTATGCTGCCTATGGTGCCTTGTCGCAGCGGCGCGGCAAGGTGAAGGTTGCCGGCGGCGAGGCCTCGCATAATTTCCACATGGCCCAGCATCTGATCGACTACGGCAAGGTCTCCTTCATCCAGATCGACTGCGGCCGCATCGGCGGCCTGGCGCCGGCAAAGCGTGTGGCGGATTATGCCGTGGCCCATGGCGTGACCTATGTGAATCACACTTTCACCTCGCATCTGGCGCTCTGCGCCTCGCTCCAGCCCTATGCCGGCCTCAAGGATCACGTGATCTGCGAGTACCCCTTCGCGCCGAAACCGGTGGCCTGGGACATGAGCGAAACCCACCTC
>JAPLOT010000120.1 GCA_026400595.1 Alphaproteobacteria bacterium
CTCACCTACCGTACGCTGGGCAAGACGGGTCTGAAAGTGACGTCGCTCTCGTTCGGCTGCATGACCACATCCGATCCATCGGTGATCCAGCGGGCGGCCGACATTGGCATCATCCACTTCGACAGCGCGCGCAGCTACCAGAACGGGAACAACGAGCGCATGGTCGGCGCCGCGCTCAAGCGCAAGCGTCAGGACATCTTCATCTCCACCAAAACGGGTTCCGGCAACAAACAGGCTGCCCTCAACGACCTGGAAACGAGCCTGCGGGAACTGGGCACCGACCACATCGACATCTGGTATCTCCACGGCAAAGACAGTGCGGACGAGGTTAAGGACGAGTTGATCGAGGCCCAGCAGATCGCCAAGCAACAAGGCAAGATCCGCTTCGCCGGACTCAGCACTCATACCCCGAAGGTCTTGATCCCCGTGCTGATACAGAAGGGCACCTTCGATGTTGTCCTGGTCACCTACAACTTCACCATGGACAAGGGGGTGGACGAAGCCATCGAGCAGGCGGCCAAGGCCGGCATGGGAGTCGTCGGGATGAAGGTGATGGCCGGCGGATTCCGGAAGGTGAAGCCCAGTGACCCACTGGCGCCCAAGCTAAAGCGAGAGGGCGTGATGCTCGCCGCCCTGAAGTGGGTGCTCAAGAGTCCCAATGTGCAGACCACCATCCCCAGCATGACCGACATGGAACAACTGGACGAAAACCTGAAGGCCATGGCCGAACCATACTCACCCGTCGAAGAGAAGCTGCTGGCCCGGCAATTGGAATACATCAGCCCGCTGTACTGCCGGATGTGCGGGAAATGCGAGGGGACCTGCGCAAAGGATCTGCCGGTCGCGGACATGCTGAGGTATTTGACTTATGCGGACGGCTACGGCCAGTTTTCCCTCGGGCGGGAGGAGTTTCTTGCCCTGCCCTCCGAGGTGACTGAGGTACGTTGCAGTGAGTGTTCAACCTGCACGGTGAATTGCCCGTTCGGAGTGAAGGTCGCGAAGCGGCTCACCCGCGCCCAGGAATTGTTCGCATGAGACCTCTGAAGCTGGCTGCCGCGATGCTGGCCTTTGCCTCGGCAGCCTGGGCAGCGGAAATCACGGTCTGCCGTCTCGTTCCCGGATGGGAGCAGGCGGGTCCGACGCGCGAATTCGTCGCTGACAACCTGTTCGAGTACATGGACGGAAACGCCGAAGGATACTTGATTTATGGGTTCGTCCGTATGCAGGGCGTGACCTGTAAATCGAGCGGTGATTCCATCGTGATTGATGTATCCGAAATGACCGACCCCGACGCCGCCTACGGAATCTTCGCTGCCAATCGCGATCCGAATCAGCCCATGGCCGCGATTGGCACAGGTGGCCAGATCCTGCCGCGCCGCGGCACCTTCTGCAAGGACAAGTACTACGTGGAGTTGGCAGCCGACCCGGACAAAGACCATTCCCCTGCCTTGAAGGCCTTTGTGGCGGAGATGGAAAGGCGCATCTCGGGCCGCACCACGCTGCCGGATGCGCTCGCATGGTTCCCCGCCGACAAGCTGGTGTCTGTTCGCCTCGTCCCCGAGAGTGTATTGGGCCTGCGCCTGCTGAAACGGGGCTACGTGGCGCAATACGAATCCGGCAAGGCGTTTGTCGTGGCGGAGGCGTCTGCGGAATCCGCCTCGGCGGTCATGGCCAAGCTGCGGGAACGCTTCGGCGCAACCACGCCGGCCAAAGTCGCCGATGAGGCCTTTCAGGTGAAGGACCAGTATCTCGGCGGACTCTGTTTCTTCCGCAAGGGACGATATCTTGGCGGGTTTGCCAACCTGTCTGATGCACAGGATGGCGCTAGCTTAGCTACAGCCTTGGCGGCACGCATTCCTTGAAGCGCGACCGCTCCTGGGGCTGTTCCCGAAAGATCACCTCTCGCCAGCCGCTAGGGCAGGTTCACAGC
>JAPLOT010000312.1 GCA_026400595.1 Alphaproteobacteria bacterium
CAGAGAGGGTGGCGCGGGCGCTGCCCAGCGCGGGGATAGAAGGTGGCTGGTCGAAAGCGCCCGTACAGCGCCCGCGGCCGGCGGGACTTTTTCGGAACGCAAGGCGCTTCGAAACCGGCAGTGCCTGCCGGCCAGTTGCCCGAAGGCGCGAGGGTCATAATGCCCCCGGGGCCCGTCGTTCCGTTCCCGGGAGCCTGGGGTACGTTTCCCCAAACCCGCAGGCCCGCCGCTCGATCCCCATCCGAGGCCGCCGTCGCGACCAGGACCCCAAGTGGGGCGAGCGCTAGGACTATAGGCATAGTAGGAATAAAATGTCAAGAGCGGATGCGGGAGGCTTGTGCCGAAAGAGAGGGATGGCCGGCTGCCCCCCTTCCTTGCCATCCCCCGCCGATCCCGCCATAAGACGCGGCATCCGAGGCGGATTCATCTCACGAAGGCTGGACGATCATGGCGAAGACACTGCGGTTGGGCATTGCGGGGCTGGGCACCGTGGGCGGCGGGGTGCTGGACATCCTGGCCCGGCATGGCGCGCTGGTGGCGGCCCGGGCTGGAGTGAAAACTGAAGTCACGGCCGTAAGTGCCCGAGACCGCAAGAAAAATCGTGGCCATGACCTTTCGAAGCTCATGTGGCACGACGATCCCGTCGCTTTGGCGGCCGATCCGGCCATCGACGTCTTCGTCGAGCTCATGGGCGGCGAGGGCGATCCGGCAAAGGCCGCGGTGGAGACCGCGCTGAAGGCCGGCAAGCATGTGATCACCGCCAACAAGGCGCTGCTGGCCCATCATGGCGCGGCGCTGGCGCGGCTGGCCGAGGACAGGGGCGTGGCGCTGAACTTCGAGGCGGCCGTGGCGGGCGGCATTCCGATCATCAAGACCCTGCGCGAGGGCCTTGTGGGCAACCGCGTGGGCAAGGTCTTCGGCATCATGAACGGGACCTGCAACTACATCCTCACCAAGATGGCCAATGAGGGCCGCAGCTTCGCCGACGTGCTGAAGGAGGCCCAGGCGCTGGGCTATGCCGAGGCCGACCCCACTTTCGACGTGGGCGGCTTCGACACCGCGCACAAGCTGGCGGTGCTGACCTCGCTCGCCTTCGGCACCGAGGTGAACCTCAAGGCCATCGACATCGAAGGCATCGAGCAGGTGACGCTTGAGGACATCCGGAATGCTTCCGACATGGGTTACAAGATCAAGCTGCTGGGTGTCGCCATCGCGCGCGAGGAGGGGATCGAGCAACGGGTGAACCCGACGCTGGTGCGCAAGGGCTCGCCCGTCTCGGATACCGATGGCGTGTTCAACGCGGTGGTGGTCAAGGGCGACTTCGTGGGCGACCTCATGCTGGAAGGCCGGGGCGCCGGTGCTCATCCCACCGCCTCGGCGGTACTCTCCGACATCGTGGATTTGGCGCGCGGCAACTGGCGCCCGGCCTTCGGCGTGCCCGCCAGGGACCTGAAGCCCTATCGCGCCGCGCCCCAGATGGCGCATGAGGGCGGCTTCTACGTGGCGCTCGAACTGCATGACAAGCCGGGTGCAGTTGCCGCCGTGGCCCGCATCCTGGCCGACGAGAAGATCTCGATCGAGAGCATCGTGCAACGCGGCAAGATCGAGAAGGACACGCCGCGGGCGACCGCGCCCTTCATCCTCATCACCCATGACACGGTCGAGACCGCGATGCGCGCGGCACTCGCCCGCATCGAGCGCGACGGCCATGTCGCCAGTGCGCCCCGCATGATCCGCATCGAACGGCTTTAGGGCGCGCCGGCGTGACCCGCGCCTTTCTCAATGTCGAGCGCTCCGCCTCCGGCAAGCGCTGGGAGCCGCGGCTGACCGATACGCGGCTGGCCGAGGCGATCGCGCAGCGCCATGACCTGCCCGACATCCTCGGCCGCGTGCTGGCGGCGCGCGGCGTGGGGCTCGACGACGCCGAGGGTTTTCTCAACCCGACGCTGCGCGGACTTATGCCGCAGCCCGCGGCCTTCCGCGACATGGAGCAGGGCGCCGAGCGCTTTGCCCAGGCCGTGGTGGGGGCCGAGAAGATCGGCGTGATCGGCGACTACGACGTGGACGGCGTGTCCTCGTCCGCCATGCTGCAGCTCTTCCTGCGCAGCCTGGGCCGCGACTGCGCCGTTCATATCCCCGACCGCCTGACCGAGGGCTATGGTCCCAGCCAGCAGGCGGTGGCGGCGCTGAAAGATCAGGGCACGGAGCTTCTGGTCACGCTCGACTGCGGCGTCATGGCCCATGACCCGCTGGCCCGCGCGGCGGAACTGGGCATGACCACCATCATCGTCGACCACCACCAGGCCTCGGCCGCGCTGCCGCAGGCCTTTGCGGTGATCAATCCCAACCGGCAGGACGATGTCTCGGGCCAGGGCCATCTCTGCGCCGCCGGCGTCACCATGATCTTCATCGCCGCGGTGAACCGGCGCCTGCGCCAGCTGGGATACTATCGCGAAGCGCGCCCCGAGCCCAACATGCTGCAATGGCTGGAGCTGGTGGCGCTGGCCACCGTCTGCGACGTGGTGCCGCTGAAAGGCCTGAACCGCGCCTATGTCACGCAAGGGCTGAAGATCATGGCGCGGCGCGAGAACCCCGGGCTCTCGGCGCTGGCCGATATCGCGCGCCTCAAGCGGAAGCCCGACCCTTACGCGCTGGGCTTCCTGCTGGGGCCGCGCCTCAATGCGGCGGGCCGCGTCGGCAATGCCGGCCTGGCGCTGGAACTGCTGACGACGCGCGACCGCGGCCGCGCCAGCCAGCTGGCCCAGGAGCTGGAAAAGCTGAACCGCGAGCGCCAGGCCATCGAACTCGCGGTGGTCGACCAGGCGGCAGCCCAGGCCGAGGCCATGCTGGGCCAGGAACGCCTGGCGCCGGTGCTGGTGGTGGCGCGCAAGGGCTGGCATCCGGGCGTGGTGGGGCTGGCCGCCGCGCGGCTCAAGGAACGCTTCAACCGCCCGGCCTTCGTTCTGGCCGAGGATCGCGACGGCCGCCTTGCCGCGGGCTCGGGCCGCTCGATTGCGGGGGTGGATCTGGGGGCTACGGTGCGGGCGGCGCTGGAGCAGGGGATCATCGTCAAGGGCGGCGGCCATGGCATGGCGGCGGGCCTGACGCTGGAGGTGGCGCGGCTGGGCGATTTCCGCGCCTTCCTCACCGAGCGCCTGGCCGAGGACGTGGCGCGCTGCGCCAGCCCGGCGCTGGCCATCGATGCCGCCGTCTCGGCAGGCGGCGCCAGCCTCGACCTGATCGAGCTGCTGGAGCAGGCCGGGCCTTTCGGATCGGGCAATCCGGCGCCGGTCTTCGCCTTTCCGGCGCATCGCGTGGTCTATGCCGATGCGGCGGGAACCGACCACATCAGGCTGACGCTGGCTGCCGACGACGGCAAGCGGATCAAGGCCATCGCCTTCCGCGCCATGGGCACGGAGCTGGGCGAACTGCTGCTCTCCGAGCGGCGGTTTCCGCTGCATGTGGCGGGCCGGCTTACGGTGGACGACTGGTCCGGAAGCCGGGTTCCGTCGCTCCAGATCGAAGATGCCGCACGCGTCGCTTGAGACTTGCCAGACCCGGCGAACCCCCCTATAGAGCGCCCATTCAAAGCGCAGGCGCCCTTCGTCTATCGGTTAGGACGGCAGCCTTTCACGTTGCCTTTCTGTGAAGGCCTCGAACCCTTCACGAACCATGGGACGAACCAAAGTCAGGGCCTCAAGGGGTCCGCTATGGTCAGGACTTGCTAGTCTGGGTGCATCGCCTGATGGCAGAGTAAATTCCGCATAACAGAATACCATTTCACTAACCATCAAAGATGCTCAATAGGTCAGGCCTCTCTGCGCCTTCCTGAATGTGTACTGTCGGCAATGCAGACGGGGTGTCATCGTCATCGCGAAGGAGAAG
>JAPLOT010000413.1 GCA_026400595.1 Alphaproteobacteria bacterium
GATCGGCGTGAAATCATCAAGAAGCTCGGACTGCTTGCGACGGCCGTATACGTCGCCCCCGCGGTCGTGAACATCAGCCAGGCGCATGCGTCGGGCGGTGACGGCGGCGGCGGCGGCAGCAGCGGCGGCGGTGACGGCGGCGGCGGTGGCAGCAGCGGCGGCGGTGACGGCGGCGGTGGCAGCAGCGGCGGCGGTGACGGCGGCGGAGGCTCGGGTGGTTCGTCCGGCGCAAGCAGCGATTCAGGCAGCTCGAGCGGCTCGTCAGGTCCCAGCGCCGCCGATTCCAGCGACAGCGATTCGAGCGATGGCGGAACCACGGGTACGACGACAACGAAGGCGTCGTCCAGCAGTGAGCCGTCATGCGGTGGTCAGCCCTGCCCGGGCAACTGAGCAAGGCCGAAATCTTTGTATGAAATCCAGGAAGGCGCCGCGAGGCGCCTTCCGTGCGTTTGGCGACAAGTGCTGTAGGTCAGCCTGACGCCATGAAGCCTGAGAGTGGAGCGGGCGATGGGAATCGAACCCACGACATGCAGCTTGGGAAGCTGCCGTTCTACCACTGAACTACGCCCGCGGCACGGCGGAAGATAGAGCAGCGCCGCAGCCCGGTAAAGCTACTTCGAGAGCTGCAGTCCCAGGATCAGTTCGTCGTCGATGGGTTTGGCACCGAGGCCCACATAGAAGCCGATGGCCATCGCATTGATGTTCCACACCGTCCATTCGATGCGAACGCAGCCGCGCCGGCGTGCGATCTCCGTCGCACGCGACATCAGCGCCTGGCCGGTCCCCTTGCGGCGGGATGTTTCGCGCACGAAGAGGTCGCTGACGAAGAGCGTGCCGCAGTGGAAGTTGGTGCTGAAGCCGATGTGATAGAGAAGATAGCCGGCCGCCGCACCCGCTTCTTCCGCGATGAGCCCCTCGAAGAAGCGGCGGCGGCCGAAGCCGCCGGTGCGCAGCTTTGCCTTCAGCCTGGCCTTGTCGACGCGGCGGCGCTTGCCTTCGATCTTGCCGAGGAAGACCTCGAATTCCGCCACCATTGTGGTGAGCACATCGAGATCCTTCGCAACGAGCCGGCGGACCTTCATCGCCGCGACGGGTCGAAGGGCTTGAAGTGCTTCGAGAGCTTCAAGCCCTGGCGCTGGTAGTTCGAACCGATGCCCTGGCCATAGACCTGGTCCGGCGCCTCGGTGAGCGGCTCGTAGACCAGGCGGCCGATGATCTGCCCGTCCTCGAGGATGAAGGGCACCTCATGGCTGCGCACCTCCAGCACCGCGCGCGCACCTTCGCCATGGCCGGCGCTGTGCCCGAAACCGGGATCGAAGAAACCCGCATAATGCACGCGGAATTCGCCCACCAGCGGATTGAAGGGCACCATCTCGGCGGCATAGGCGGGCGGCACCCGCACGGCCTCCTTCGAGGCAAGGATGTAGAACTGGTCGGGATCGAGGATCAGCGAACCGCGCTGCCAGATCGGTTCCCAATAGTCGAGCACGTCGAGCGCGTCCTTGCGGTCGACGTCGATGAGCCCGGCATGGCGCTTGGCACGGAAGCCCACGGTCCGGTCCGCGTCGAAACTGGAGAGATCGACCGAGAGCGCCAGGCCATTGTCGATGTTGGCCTCGCCGCTCGAGATCAGCGGCTCCTTCGCATGCAGCGCGCGGATCAGCGCGTCGTCGGCCAGCGAGGCGCCGGCGCGGAAGCGGATCTGCGACAGGCGCGAGCCGCTGCGCGCCAGTATGGGAAAGGTGCGCGGGCTGATCTCGGCATAGAGCGGGCCGTGATAGCCCTCCGGCACCGTGTCGAATTCCTGGGCATGGTCGGTGATGACCCGGGTGAAGATGTCCAGGCGTCCGGTGGAGCTCTTCGGATTGGCGGTGGCCGAGACGCCCTTCGGCAGGGCGAGCGACTCCTGCAGCGGCACGATATAGACGCAGCCGGTTTCCAGCACCGCGCCATCGGTCAATGCAACCCGATGCAACTCCAGTTCCTTGAGCCGCTCGGCAACCGTGCTGCGCTTGCCGGGCAGGAAGGAGGCGCGCACGCGACAGGCCCAGGGCCCGAGCCGGAGATCGAGGCTGGCCGGCTGGATCTGGTCGGCATCGGCGGGTGCCGCGAGCCGGATCCGGCCTGTGCTGCAATAGTCTGCAATGGCCCTGGCCGGCAGGATGCCCTGGTTCACGCGCTTGTCCATCCGGTCATGTGGCGGATTTGGCCCTGACTGCGCAAGGGCTTCAGCAATGCCGGTGGAAAACCCGGCGAAACGGGCTAGACTGGCAGCATGTACGAACGCATCACGCGCGGGATCAAGGTCATCGTCCGGCCGCAGTATCTCGAAGGCCAGTCGAAGCCCGACGAGGATCACTTCGTCTGGGCCTATACCATCACGGTCGAAAACCATGGCCGCGAGACGGTGACGCTGAAGACCCGCTACTGGAAGATCACCGACGCCACCGGCAAGATGCAG
>JAPLOT010000200.1 GCA_026400595.1 Alphaproteobacteria bacterium
CCTTTCCTGCGCAACTTCGATCCGTACGAGGGCCATTCGTGGGCCTCGGGCGATGCGAACTTCGATGCCGGCAACAACCAGGAGTCGTCGTCGGAGGCGGTCAACGCATGGGCGGGCTTGATGCTCTGGGGCGAGGCGACCGGCGACCGCAAGCTGCGCGATCTCGGTGCCTTCCTGCTGACGAGCGAGATCGCCTCCGTCAACCAGTACTGGTTCGACCCGGACAGACAGGTGCTGGCGCCGGAATACGGCAAGCCATTCGCCGCCATGGTGTTCGGCGGCAAGTACGCCTTCAATACCTGGTGGACCCAGGAACCTCGGCAGATCTTCGGCATCAACCTGCTGCCGATCACCACGGCCTCGACCTACCTGGCGGCGGACCCGCAGTACATCCGCGCCCTCGTCGCCGCCTTGCCGGCGGACGTCAAGGCCTACCAGGCGCGCGGCGGGGACGATGGCACGCCGGCCGACATCTGGCAGGACGTCATTGCCTCCTACGCCGCGCTCGGCGATCCCGAGAGTGGCACCTCGCTCTGGAACCGCAAGGGCAACGTCGAATGGGGCGAGACGCGCTCGCACACAGCGTACTGGCTTGCAAGTCTCAGGGAGATGGGTACGCCCGATTTGTCGGTCACGGCCGACACGCCGCTGTACGCGGTGTTCAAGGACAAGAGCGGAGCGCGGACCTACCTCGCCTACAACGCGCGAAGTTCACCCATCAAGGTGACTTTCAGCACCGGCAAGTCCGTCGATGTCGCGCCGAAGTCGCTGGTGCGCACGCGCTGAGACGCAGGCGTCGGGCGAGGCCTTGCCGCCTGCCCGATCGCTGCGGAAAATTCTGCGGCCATAAGGAGCCGTGCAGATGCCAGTACAACACAAGCGCCTGGGCGCCCACGGCGCACTGGTCAGCAACCTGTGCCTGGGCACCATGAACTTCGGCTGGGTCACCAGCGAAGAGGACAGCTTCGCGATCATGGATCGTGCCCTGGAGCTGGGCATCAACTTCTTCGACACCGCCGACGTTTACGGCTGGTCGGTGGAACACGGCACGACCGAGGAGATCATCGGCCGCTGGCTGGCACAGGGCGGCGGCCGCCGGGACGCGGTGATACTCGCCACCAAGGTCTACAATCCGGTGACGCGCAAAGCGAACCGGCGTGAGCCCAACGCCGACGGCCGCAGCCTGTCGGCGGTCAAGATCAAGAAGCACTGCGAAGGCAGCCTGCGACGCCTGCAGACGGACTGGATCGACCTCTACCAGATGCACCACGTCGATCGCTCCTGCCCGTGGGACGAAGCGTGGCAGAGCTTCGGCGCCCTGGTGCAGCAGGGCAAGATCGTCTACACGGGCTCGAGCAACTTCGCCGGCTGGGACATCGCCACGGCCTGCCAGGAAGCATCCCGGCGCGGCATGAGCGGCCTGGTGAGCGAGCAGAGCATTTACAACCTCAACAGCCGCATGATCGAGCTCGAGGTCGTCCCTGCCTGTCGCCATTACGGATTGGGCCTGATCCCCTGGAGCCCGCTGGCCGGCGGCCTGTTGGGCGGCGCGCTGGGCAAGGCGCAGGCGGGACGGCGCATGGACGCCAGCTTCGTCAAGCAATTAGAAACCAACCGTTCCAAGCTCGAGCGGTACGAGGCGCTCTGCAAGGAACTGGGCGAGGAGCCTGGCGCCGTGGCGCTGGCCTGGCTGCTGCACAACCCGGCGGTCACTGCCCCGATTATCGGTCCGCGCACGCTGGAACAGATGGAAAGCGCCGTGCGCGCCACGGAAATCGCGCTAAGTGCCGACGTGCTCAAGCGACTGGACGAAATCTTCCCCGGCCCCGGCGGCGAAGCGCCTGTGGCCTACGCCTGGTAGCAGCATCGCCTAAGATATTGGTTGATTTGGCCCTGAGGCCTTGACTAAGTTTTGCCAGGTATCGCAATCGCCTTTCCCGATTTCGACGGGATTCAGGCGATGGTGAGAGGATCAAGCACCGTGCCCAAGGTCAAGAATGCTCTCTTCACGTTCATTGCGATCTTCTTCATCCCTCTGCTTTTCTTCGTTTTGCTCGAGTTGGTCCTCACGGCTCTTGGCGTCGGGAAATCGTTCGACTACTTCAACAGGATTGACGTCAACGGCCGACCTCACTACCAGGAAAACCCCGATTTCGCTGACCAGTTCTATCCTCCGTCGCTGAATATCGGTCCGGTGGAAAACACCTTCGCCGAAGAGCGCAGCCCTGATTTGCTCAGGGTCTACATTTTTGGTGAATCCGCAGCACTGGGCTTCCCCCACAAGAACCACGGTCTTGACCGGCTACTGGCGGCCCAACTTCGAGCCGCGCTACCTTCGCGCAAGATCGAAGTCATCAATACGGCCATGACGTCGGTCAATTCCCATGTGATTTACGCCGTTGCGAAGTCCATCCCGGACAACTCCGCCGACTTTGCCGTCATCCTGATGGGCAACAATGAGGTCGTAGGTCCGTACGGCCCCGGCACCTTCAATCAGAATTTCCTGAGAAACATTACCCTGATCCGGGGAATCCAGGCGCTGAAGCGCACGAGGACCTGGCAGGCCCTCAACAGCCTCATTCTGCAGGTCAGGCCTACCGATGCGCAGCAGGACCTGAAGTGGGAAGGCATGCAGATGTTCACCGAGCACGCCGTGCCTCACGACGACCCTCGCATGGAAAGTGTCTAGGGCCACTTTGAGGACAACCTCGTCAGCATCATCGAGACGCTTCGCGGCAAGGGGATGCAGGTAGTGCTGTCCTCGGTGCCGGTCAACCTCCGGCACTCCGCGCCTTTCCTGTCTGTTCACCGGCGGGACCTGTCGCAGGAACATCAGGATCAATGGCGCGAATCGACCCACAAGGGAGCGCAGAGCGCTGATCAAGGAGACTGGGAGGCTGCCATTGCGCACTTTCAGGCAGCGTTGGCGATTGACCCCGACTATGCCGATACCCACTTCCGGCTCGCCACTGCCTTCGAAAACAACAGCCAATACGAGCAGGCCAAGACCCACTATCAGCGTGCCCTGGACCTGGACGCGTTACGATTTCGGGCCGACACAAGAATGAATCAGATCATCCAGCGGGTTGCCAGCAGCATCGGCAATGACGCATTCAGCTTTGTCGACAGCGCCGCTGCTTTCGAGCAGGCCAGCCAGCCGTTTCAGCCGGGCTGGAACCTGCTTCTCGAGCACGTTCATTACGATTTCGCTGGAACGAGTGTTATCGCAGAAGAGGTATCCCGTTCGATCATCAGCAAGCTGCCCGGGGCTGATGCTTTCCAGCCATTGCCACGCGAAGAAGTCGCCAGGAGAGTCGGATTCCCGAATTTCGACACGATAGAGGAAATAAGGAATCTGCAGCGCATGATTCAGCGTCCGCCATTTCCAAGGCAGAGCAATTACGCCAAGCTCCGGCGGTTTTTAGACGAGAAATTGCAGAGCGTGACCGAGGAAGTCGGATCTTCGATGGCAGTGATACAGAGACGCCAGGAGGTTACAGATTCAGGTCTTACCGACTGGAAGGTTCACTTCGAACTGACCGTCCTGAACCAGCGCCTGCGCAACACAGAAGCGATGTATTACCACCTGAACAAGATTCTCGAGCTCTACCCACACAATCGTGAAACCTACATGAAGCTCGCCGAGGTCATGAGCAGGGACGGCAAATGGCGTGAGGTGATACCGTATCTCGAGCAGTCCCTCTACTACACCAGAGCCGATGAAACGAAGATTGCCGAGACCATGGGCTGGTTGGGCACGGCGTATCTCAGGACGGGAGAATATGAAAAGGCGACCGATCTGCTGCTGGAAGTGACCGAGAAGTATCCGGACCAGATTGCCCTGACTCTCAGGGCTTATGGCAACCTGATCAAGAGTTCACGGGAGCGTGGCCAGGTCAAGGACCTTGAACGCTATGTCGAAGATGCCCAGGGGTATGCCAGATCGCTGGTACGAAGCGGCAAGGACAAGGAATTCCCATTGCTGCAGCAGAGGATGTCACAACTCATGACCATGGCCGGCTACAACGAAGAGGCCAAGGAGTGGGCCGAAGCGCAGGCGAAATGATTGCGCTTGAACTGAGTTGCCCGAGGAGCTCGTAGCCGCCGTCGCGGCGCAATACGGCAGGAATCTCCTGGGCTCCGCGAAAGCGACCAATATCCTCGGTGTTTCCGCGTACTACCATGACAGTGCCGCCGCGTTGTTGAAGGACGGAGAGCTGGTCGCGGCCGTCCAGCAGGAACGATTCTCCCGCAAGAAGCACGACGCCCGGTTTCCCCGGGAAGCGATCAGTTGCTGCCTCGAAGCGGAAGGCCTGCGTCTTGCTGAGGTCGACCGCATCGTCTTCTATGACAAGCCGCTCATCAAGTTCGAGCGGCTGCTCGAGACTTACGCCAGCTATGCGCCGCGCGGATTTCGGCCCTTCGTCGCGGCGATGCCCGTCTGGCTCAAGGAAAAGCTCTATCTCAAGAGCCTGCTCCGCAAGGAGCTAGCGCAGCTCGGTGACTGCAAACCGACAGGGCTTCCCCCGCTGCTCTTCGCGGAGCATCATCAGTCGCACGCCGCCTCGGTGTTCTGCTTCAGCCCTTTCGAGCGCGCGGCCGTGCTCTGTCTCGATGGCGTTGGTGAATGGGCGACAACCTCGACGTGGCTGGGTGCCGGCGCGAGCCTGGAGCCGCTCTGGGAAATCGACCGCCGCACCGCTCTGGTTGCTGGCCCTGATCCACCCGCCCTGGTTGCGCGGGATTTATCGGGCGTGGATGCGTTTCGGCCTGCTCGCGAGCCGGGTGATGACCCCGCTCCTGCTCGGCATCGTCTTTTTCGTTATGATCTCGCCGATGGCGATGGTCAGGCGTCTCATGGGCAAGGACTCGATGCAGAGGGCGTTCGATCCGAACCAGGACAGCTACCGCGTTCAGAGCACCAGGAGCCCGAAGGAAAAGCTGGAGCGACCTTTCTGATGCTGGAATTCCTGAAAGACTTCTGGGCCTTCATGCGGGAGCGCAAGAAGTTCTGGCTTGCCCCGATAATCCTGGTAATGATCCTGCTCGGCGCCCTGATCGT
>JAPLOT010000319.1 GCA_026400595.1 Alphaproteobacteria bacterium
GGTGGTGATCAAGGTCGAGGAGAACCCGCAGATCAACCGGGTGAACTTCGAGGGCAACAGCGAAATCAAGGACGCCGACCTTGCGAAGGAAGTCGAGCTACGCGAGCGCATGATGTTTACCCGCGCACGCGTCGTAAGCGATGTCAATCGCATCATCTCGCTCTATCGGCGGTCAGGCTTCTACACGGTTACCGTATCGCCAAAGATCATCCGCCTGCCGCAGAACCGTGTCGATCTCGTCTTCGAGATCAACGAAGGCGGCGAGACGAAGGTCAAGAACATCGAATTCGTCGGCAACGACAACTTCAGTGCCTCCGATCTGCGGGGAGTCGTCGGCACCCAGGAAGCGCGGTGGTGGAAGTTCTTCGCACGAAACGACACATACGATCCCGATCGGCTGGAGTACGACAAGGAACTGCTGCGCCGCTATTATCTGCGCAACGGCTTCGCCGATGTGCGGGTGATCGGAGCCGACGCCGTGCTTTCGCCGGATGGCGAGTACTTCAACATCACCTATACGATCGAGGAAGGTCCCAAATACAAGATTGCCGACGTCGCCGTAAATGTGGGTGATGCCAATCTCGATCCCGAAGATCTCAAGAAGGCTGTGCGGACGGGGGTCGGCGACGTCTATGACGCCGGCCGCGTGGATGCGACGGTGGAGCGGTTGACCCTTGCCGCCTCCCGACAGGGCTTTGTCTTCGCGAAGGTCAATCCCAACATCCAGCGCAATGAAGGCGACAGCACGCTCAACATCACCTACAACATCGTTGAAGGTACGCGCACCTACATCGAGCGCATTGAGATCGTCGGCAACTCCCGGACGGAAGATGAAGTCATCCGCCGCGAACTGCGTCTCTACGAGGGCGACGCCTTCAATCGCGTTCTGGTTGACCGTGCGCGCCGGCGCCTGACAGCGCTGGATTACTTCGAGAGGATCGAGTTCGTAGAGGAAGAGGGGTCTGCGCCCGACAAGGTCGTGCTGATCGTTCTGGTGGTCGAGAAGTCCACAGGCTCTATCAACTTCTCCATCGGCTTCTCGACGGTCGACTATGTCGTGGGCTCGATCGCCCTGTCCGAACGGAACTTCCTGGGCAAGGGCTACGACGTCAAGATCAACACGACGGCCAGTTGGTACAACCAGTCGATCGATGCCAGCTTCACCAACCCCTACATGTTCGGCCTTCCCATCTCCGGCGGCATCGACGTCTATGCCACGCGGACCGACTATCAGGAAGAGTCCTCCTACGATTCGCGCGCCATAGGTTTTGCGCTGCGCACAGGGTTCCGGCTGGATGAGTATTCGACCATTCGCTTTACCTACGGCCTTTCCTATCGCGATGTGGATGGCATCAACTACTATTCCGCTGCGCCTGCCGTCATCGAATCCGAAGGCAAGACCCTGAAGTCGTTCCTCGGCAGTACTTATACCTGGGATAATCTTGACAATCCGAATCGGCCATCCAACGGCTTCCGTGGACAGCTGGTGGGTGAATTTGCCGGTATCGGTGGAGATGTCTATTTCGGCTCGATCGAAGCCCATGCGTGGTACTTCATTCCCATTTATGAAGAGCAGGTGGTTCTGAAGATCGAGGGCAACGCGGGTTACATTCAGGGCTTCAACGGCAAGAAGGTTCCTCTGCAGGACCGCTTCTACAAGGGCGGCGACAGTTTCCGCGGCTTTGCGAACTCGGGTGTGGGCGTGTTTCAAGGCACGAACAATGGCGACACGGACGCGATCGGTGCGAATACCTATGCCATCGGAACCTTGGAGATGGTCTTCCCGCTCGGCCTGCCGCCGGAATGGGGCATCGAGGGCGCAGTCTTCTCCGATTTCGGTACGGTCTTTGGCTCGGAAAACAAGTCAGAAGCTGCGGGAACCGGCGACTGTATCTATCAGGATCCTGTGACTCCAACCAATCCGGGCAACAATTGTAACGTTGAGGAATCTTCCAAGCTTCGCCTTTCGGTAGGTGCCGGCATCGTGTGGCAGTCCCCCTTCGGTCCCTTGCGCTTTGAGGCGGCCTGGCCGCTGCTCAAGGAAGATTTCGACAAGACCGAATGGTTCCGGTTCTCGATCGGCACCCGGTTCTAGTCGGAACGAAGGATTTCGGCCAGCATTTCCATGGACGGCCCGGTGGGCCGTCCTTCCGCATTCAGGAGATGGCATCATGACGGAAGAAGCTACATCGCCGAAGACGCTCAAGACTGCGGACATTCTCCGCATCATGAAGCTGCTTCCCCATCGCTATCCCTTTCTGCTCATCGACCGGATGATCGACATCGACGGCGAGGAGAGCGGCACCGGCGTGAAGAACGTGACGATCAACGAGCCGTTTTTCCAAGGCCATTTCCCAGGCCGGCCGGTGATGCCGGGAGTCTTGCTGGTGGAAGCAATGGCCCAGACGGCGGGGGCCCTGGTGCTCGATCATCTCGGCGACGAACATGCTGGCAAGCTGGTCTTCTTCATGTCGATCGACAAGTGCCGCTTCCGCAAGCCGGTCGGACCCGGTGACCAGGTTCACTTCAAGGTGAAGCTCCAGAACAAGCGTCCGCCAGTGTGGAAGTACTGGGCCGAAGCTCATGTCGACGGCAAGAAGGTAGCCGAGGCCGAGATCGGCGCCATGCTGATGAACGAGCGCGGCGGCTGAATGCCTCAGTCGGCGCTGCGGAGCAGCGTTCCCATGCCCGACCCATTGAGCGAGTCCAGGGTCACCGCTGAAGCGGTGCCGTCAGGTGAAATCAGGAACTGTGCCGCCGATGGGACGTCGGCCATTTCCGGATCCGGATAATAAAGGAAGAGATCGCGGTCGAAATGGGTCAGGGCAAAGCGGTGCTCACCCTTAGGCCCGAGTTTCAGCGTGAGCTTTCCCTCCGATTCAGCGACGTCTGCCGCGCCGGCATAGTCATTCTTGTAGTGGCCTGCATAGGCCTTCGCCGGGAGGGCCGGCGTCTTGTCCGGGGGAGGGGCCGAATAGGTCTTCCGAACGGTGGCAGCAGCCGGCCCGAAGAGCGCGTCATAGGCCGCATTCCAGGGCGTGATCCAGTCCCTGGTGGCATTCCCTTCAAAGACGAGATCCGCAAAGCTGTCGGCAATGCCTTCGGGCACGCCGGTCGGGAAGGCGTTGCTCAGGATGATGAGGCCCAGATCCGACTTCGGATAGATTGACACGAGGGTACGGGCACCGACACTGAAGGCGCCGGCATGTCCCCACATGAGTCCGTAACGGCCGAACTCCACGTTCCAGCCCAGGCCGTAGAAGGACGCACTGCCGGTGACGGGATTGTCGCCCCGGGTCATCAGCGGCACATGCGTCTCGGCAATTGCATCCTCGGCGATGACCTGCCGGCCCTCGTACCTGCCCTTGCCAAGCTCCAGCCGCAGCCATTGCGCGAGGTCGCGGGCCGACGAACTCACCCCGCCGGCCGGCGCCTGGGCATCGGCATCGCGCGTGAGCTTTGCCTGCCATGTTCCGTCCGGCTTGATGTGGAGTGCGGCCCTGTTCGTCCTGCTGACGAAGTCAGCGTGGCGGGAGCTGGTCGCGGTCATGCCGAGGGGGTCGTAGAGCTTCTCTGCCGCAATGGCCTCCCAGGCCTTGCCGCTGGGGGCAGCGGCGGCCATGGCTCCGGCCGTAATGCCCATGTTGCTGTAGGAATAGCCGGCCCGGAAGCTGGAGGATGGCGGCACGAGGCGGAGACGATGCAGGATCTCCGTCCGGTCGAAGCCGATGGCTTCCAGATCGTTGCCGGCATCGCCCGGCAGACCGCTGCGGTGGGCGAAGAGATCGCGTAGGGTAACTTGCGCGGTCGGGTAGGGATCATGCAGTTGAAAGGATGGCAATAGATCGGCCACGCGCGAGTCCCAGGTCACGAGTCCATCGCTGACAAGAGCGGCAACCACCGTGGAGGAAATGGGCTTTGACAGCGAAGCGAGCTGGAACACCGTGTCTGGATCGACGGTTTCCGGCTTTCCCATCTCGCGAAGACCGAAGCCGTTCAGATAGACGACCTCATCCTGGTGCACGATGGCGATCGAGAGACCCGGCACCTCGCCCTTGGCGATGACCTCCTTGATCAGTGCCTCAAGCTTCGGAATGGCCGCCATGACCTTCTCGCGCGGTACCGGATCAGCTCCGGCCGTATGGACGCCGGCAAAGAGGGCTATGGCAGCCAGGACAGTCAGCCTGGCACGCCGGAGAAAGATGTTACCGGGCAATGAGCGCATGCCGAACTCCTCCCAAGGTTGCAGGCAAGGAGATTACCCGCGCCGCCATGGCGCGCAAGCCGAAATGCGCCAGGCCGTTACTTGCCGCGCTTGCTGAGGGGTAGGTAGTCGCGCCGCGGCGAACCGGTGTAGAGCTGCCGGGGACGGCCGATCTTCTGGCTCGGGTCCTCGATCATTTCCTTCCACTGCGAGATCCACCCCACGGTACGGGCCAGGGCGAACAGAACCGTGAACATCGAGGTGGGGAAGCCGAGGGCGCGCAGGATGATGCCCGAGTAGAAGTCAACATTCGGATAGAGCTTGCGCTCGATGAAGTAGGGGTCCGAAAGAGCAGCCTTCTCGAGTTCATGTGCGACTTCCAGCAGCGGATCGTCCTTGATGCCGAGCTCGGCCAGGACCTCATGCGCGGTCTTCTGCATGATCTTGGCGCGCGGATCGTAATTCTTGTAGACACGGTGGCCGAAGCCCATCAGGCGGATATGCGAGGTCTTGTCCTTCACCTTTGTGATGAAGTCGTTGACCTTCGAGGGATCGCCGATTTCCTTGAGCATCTGCAGGGCGGCTTCATTGGCGCCGCCATGGGCAGGCCCCCAGAGACAGGCAATGCCGGCCGCAATGCAAGCAAAGGGATTGGCGCCCGACGAGCCCGCCAGACGCACGGTCGATGTCGAGGCATTCTGCTCGTGGTCGGCATGGAGGATGAAGATCCGGTCCATGGCGCGCGCGAGGATGGGGTTCACAACATACTCCTCGCAAGGGACCGCAAAGCACATCCGCAGGAAGTTCGCCGCATAGGAGAGGCTGTTCTGCGGATAAACGAAGGGCTGGCCGATGTGATACTTGTAGGCCATTGCGGCGATGGTCGGCAGCTTTGCGATCATGCGGTGTGAGGCAATCTCGCGCTGGCGCGGGTCGTTGATGTCGGTGGAGTCGTGATAGAAGGCCGACATGGCGCCCACCACCTCCACCATCACAGCCATAGGATGCGCGTCGCGACGGAACCCCTGGAAGAAGCGGGTCATCTGCTCGTGCACCATGGTGTGGTAGGTGATGTTCTTGTCGAACTCCTTGCGCTGCGACGGGGTGGGCAGTTCGCCGTAGTAGAGCAGGTAGCAGGTTTCGAGGAAGTCTCCGTGTTCTGCCAGCTGCTCGATCGGGTAGCCCCGGTAAAGCAGAACGCCCTCATCCCCGTCGATGTAGGTGATCTTTGATTCGCAGGACGCCGTGGAGGTGAAGCCGGGATCGTAGGTGAAGGACCCGGTCTGGGCATAGAGCTTGCCGATGTCGACCACGTCCGGGCCGATGGTTCCGGACCTGACGGGCAGCTCAATGGTTTTTCCGCTCAGCGTGAGGGTAGCACTGATCTCAGCATCGGCCATGTCGGTCTCCCATTGTCTGGTTCAAACTATTGCACCGCAACAGAAACAGGTCAATGACACTGACCTGATCCTTTCGTCGAGGCGCTTTGCGCCATAGGCTTGCCTGACGCCTAGGGCATCTGAGCATGGTCTCGCAGGCGGGCGAGGGATTCTTCGCGTCCAAGCACTTCAAGAACATCGAAGATTCCTGGCGACACGCTGGTGCCAGTCAGAGCGGCGCGAAGCGGTTGGGCCAGCTTGCCGAGTTTAAGTCCAGCGGCCTCGGCATGGGCCTTCACCGCGGATTCCATGGCTTGCGCCTGCCAGTCCGGCGTGGCTGCGAGTACCGGAATCAGGCCGCGCAAGGCGTCGCGACCGCCATCGGCCATGATCTGCCCGGCCTTGTCGTCCAGCTTCAGGGGTCGATCCGCAAAGAGGAACTGGGCGCCTTTCATGAGTTCGACCAGAGTCTTGGCTCGGTCCTTGAGACCGGGCATGGCGCGCAGCAGCTTCGCCATCATGGCGTCGTCGATCCGGGACAGCAGCGCCTTGCCGCCTTCTGCATGCGGCAGGAAGTCGATGAAATGCTTCAGTAATTCCGTATCCGCCAAGTGCCGCATGTAGTGACCGTTGAGGTTCTCCAGCTTGGCGAAATCGAAGCGTGCTGGCGACTTGCCAACCGACTCGAGGTTGAACCACTCAACCAGTTGATCTGTCGAGAAGATCTCGTCATCACCATGGCTCCATCCGAGGCGCGCGAGATAGTTGCGCATGGCCTCGGGCAGGTATCCCATGGCGCGGTAGGCCTCGACGCCAAGGGCGCCATGTCGCTTGGACAGCTTCGCGCCGTCCGGTCCGTGTATGAGCGGGATATGTGCCATGACCGGCACACGCCAGCCCATGGCCATGTAGATCTGGGTCTGGCGCGCGGCATTGGTGAGGTGGTCAACGCCGCGGATGATGTGAGTGACACCCATGTCATGGTCATCGACGACGACCGAGAGATTGTAGGTCGGGTTTCCGTCTGACCGCAGGATGATCAGGTCATCGAGGTCCTTGTTCGGGATGACGACTCGGCCCTGAACCTGATCGTCGATGATGGTCTCGCCATCCTGCGGTGCCTTGAAACGGATGGCAGGTTTCACGCCAGCGGGCGCCTCGGATGGATCGCGTTCGCGCCAGGTTCCATCATAACGGATGGGGCGTTTCTCGGTCTCGGCCCTGGCGCGCATGGCTTCGAGATCCTGCGGGGTGCAGTAGCAGCGATAGGCCTTGCCCTGGGCCAGTAGCTGACTCGCGATCTGGCGGTGCCGCTCGGCCCGGCCATACTGCGAGACCGGTTCACCGGACCAGGTGAGGCCCAGCCATGTCAGACCTTCGATGATGGCGTCGATCGCACCGGCAGTTGATCTCTCACGGTCAGTGTCCTCGATCCGGAGAAGCATCTTGCCGCCGGTGTGCCGCGCATAGGCCCAGTTGAAGAGTGCCGTCCTTGCTCCGCCGATGTGGAGATAGCCGGTGGGC
>JAPLOT010000033.1 GCA_026400595.1 Alphaproteobacteria bacterium
TCTCTGCCCGGATGGACCTGAGTGCAGCCAGGATGGCTGCACCACGAAAGACGTCTTCGCGCACGTGCACTCATGAACCGGCCAAGCCGCGTTCCAGATCCGCGATCAGATCGTCCGGATGCTCGATGCCGATGGACAGGCGCACCAGATTGTCCGGCACCGGGCTCGTCGGGCCCTCCACGGCCTTGCGATGTTCGGCCAGGCTTTCCACGCCGCCCAGGGACGTGGCGGGAACAATGACCTTCAACCGCACGCAGAGCTTCTGCGCCTCGGCGAAACCGCCTCTTACCAGAATCGACATCATCCCGCCGAAGCCGTCGCGCATCTGGCGGGCCGCCACGTCATGGCGCGGATGGGTCGGAAGGCCGGGATAGAGCACGCGCTCCACCTTGGGATGGCGGGAGAAATGCCGCGCGATGGCCATGGCATTGGCGGAGGCCTGGCGGTAGCGCACATAAACGGTCCGCAGTCCGCGCATCAGCAGCCAGCACTCGAAGGGGGGCAGTGGCGCGCCCATCTTGGTGCGGAGCGCCGCCACCTGGCGCCAGCGGTCTGTCACCTCGCCGGTCACCAGGACGCCCGCAAGCACGTCCGAGTGGCCGTTGAGATACTTGGTCGCGGAGTGAAAGACGAGATCCGCGCCCAGCATCAGCGGCTGCGTGGTCACGGCGGCGGTGGCGGTGGCATCCACCGCGAGAATGGCGCCGGCGGCATGCGAAGCCTTCGCAGCCGCCGCGATGTCGATCACATCCCAGGTGGGATTGAGCGGCGTTTCGATCCACACCAGATCGGTACGCCCCTTCTGCAGCGCGCCCTCCAGTGCGCCATCTGCACGGGGATCGAAGAGCGTGAGCCTGATGCGCCCGAGCGACTCCAGCCGCTTCAGCCAGTCGCGCGTGCCGTAATACATCACGTCCGGCGCCACCACATGGGCACCCTGCGGAACCGTCTCGGTCAGCGTGGTGATGGCCGCCATGCCCGAGGCGAAGAGCAGCGCGGCAGGCCCCTTCTCCAGCGCGGCGATGGCCTCCTCGGCCTGCCACAGGGTGGGGTTGCCGTTGCGGACATAGTTCTCGCGCAGTCGCGGCGTATAGGTCTCGTCGCGGGCATAGGTGGTCGACATGTAGATCGGCGGGACCACGGCGCCGGTCGCCTCGTCGATGGCCTTGAGCGCATGCGCCGCGATAGTCTCCGGGCGCAGGTCCCGGTTAGACATGCTGCCCGCCATTGATGTGCAGTTCCGCACCATTCACGTAGCTGGAACTGTCCGTACACAGAAAATAAATTGACTTTGCCACTTCCTCGGGCTGACCGAGGCGGCGCTGCGGTATGTCGGCCACCAGTTTCTCGGTACCAGGCGAGAGGATCGACGTCTCGATCTCGCCCGGCGAAATGGCATTGACCCGCACGCCATGGGGACCGAAGTCTCCCGCCATCTCGCGGGTCAGCGCCGCCAGCGCGGCCTTCGAGGTCGAATAGGCCGCTCCCGCGAAGGGATGCCTGCGCGAGCCGGCGATCGAGGTGACGTTCACGACGGCACCCTTGGCCGCAACCAGCTCATCCATCAGCCCGCGCGCCAGCATGATCGGTGCGAAGAAATTGATCTGGAACACCGTCTTCCAGTCATCCTCGCTCGTCTCGATGGTATTGAGCCTTGCGCCGCCCGGCTTCTTCGGGCTGATGGCGGCATTGTTGACCAGCGCATGCAGACGCGAGCCCTGCGCCTTCAAGCGCTCCTTCATGGCGGCAATTGCGGCATGCGTGTCCGTCGAGGAGGCAAGATCGACGACGATATGGTCATCGGGGCCGGCATCCCAGGGGCAATCCTCGGGGAACGGCTGTCGCGAACAGGTGATGACCCTCCAGCCTGCGGTGGAGAATCGTTTCACCGTTGCATGGCCGATGCCGCGCGATGCGCCGGTGAGGATCAGCGTCTTCCTTTCGCTGTCGGGGGACGTGTTCATGGATAGAGCCTCGCCTTGGTCCAGGCACTCGTTTCGTTCGGGCGGCGGAAGACCACGCGGTCATGCAGCCGGAACGGCCGGTCGTGCCAGAACTCGATGGACAGCGGCTTGACCCGGAAGCCCGACCAGTAGGGAGGTCGCGGCACCTCGCCGATGGCATAGCGCGCGGTGTTCATGGCGACCGCCGTCTCGAGCGCGAAGCGGCTCTCCAGCGGACGGGACTGTTGCGAGGCCCAGGCGCCGATGCGGCTGTCGCGCGGACGCGAGGCGAAATAGGCATCGGCCTCGGCCGGCGTCACTTCTTCGACCAGCCCACGCACCCGCACCTGACGGCGCAGCGACTTCCAGTGAAAGCCCAGAGCCGCCTTCATGGTGGAAAGAATCTCCTGGCCCTTCTGGCTTTCGAAGTTCGTGTAGAAGACGAAGCCGCGATCGTCGAACCCCTTGAGCAGCACCATGCGGACATTGGGCAGGCCCTCGTCGTCCACGGTTGCCAGCGCCATGGCGTTCGGATCGTTGGGTTCGGCCTTCTCGGCCTCCTTCATCCAGTCCGCGAAAAGGCCGAAGGGATCGTTGCGCTCCGCGAAGCCCATTGATGCCGTCAGTGTGGAGATGTCGCTCAGACTCATGGCTTCAGGTTTTCCATCGCTTGGGCCGGACATCGGGAGGCAACTCCCGCAGCACCCGGCATGATTTGCGGAACAGGCATAGACCATCGCGCCCGCGAAGTCGCCGGGGAACGAAGTGACAATCCGATCCACCACCCTTGCCGCCAGTGCAAGGCTGCCGGAATGCGGGCGCCTTGACGCCTCCAGATGAACGGAAAACGGCATTTTCTTTCCAGTGGACCTGTTTCCGGACTTGTGTCAATTAACCGGCGCTGGAAGGTCGGTTCCGGCCTGGAAATGCAGGAAAAATCATGAGCGAAAACAAGGGGCTGATGGCTGGAAAGCGCGGCCTGATCATGGGCGTTGCGAACAACCGCTCGATTGCCTGGGGAATCGCCAAGTCCTGTGCTGCGCATGGCGCCGAACTCGCCTTCACCTACCAGGGCGACGCGCTGAAGAAGCGTGTCGAGCCGCTGGCCGCCGAAATCGGTTCGCGCATCGTGGTCCCCTGCGACGTCACCGACATGGCTTCCCTTGATGCCACCTTCGAGACGCTGGCGAGAGACTGGGGCAAGCTCGATTTTCTCGTCCATGCCATCGCCTTTTCGGACAAGGACGAACTCACCGGTCGCTATGTCGACACCTCGGCCGAGAACTTCCACAAGACGATGTTCATCAGCGTCTACTCCTTCACGGCCATTGCCCAGCGCGCCGAGAAGCTGATGAATGACGGCGGCTCGCTGCTGACCCTCACCTATTACGGCGCCGAGAAGTGGATGCCGCACTACAATGTCATGGGCGTTGCCAAGGCGGCGCTCGAAGCTTCGGTGCGCTACATGGCGGCCGACCTTGGCCCCAAGGCCATCCGCGTCAACGCCATTTCCGCCGGGCCGATCAAGACGCTCGCGGCCTCCGGGATCGGCGACTTCCGCTACATCCTGCGCTGGAACGAGTATAACTCGCCCCTGCGCCGCACCGTCACCATCGACGAGGTCGGCGACTCGGGCCTCTATCTCCTGTCGGATCTCGGCCGCGGTGTCACCGGCGAGATCCTGCATGTGGATGCGGGCTATCACATCGTCGGCATGAAGCATCCCGACGCGCCCGACATCACGGTGAACGGCCACGGTGAGTAAGGCCAGGCCTCCGATCTATTTCATCCGGCATGGCGAGACCGACTGGAACCGCCAGGGCCTGATCCAGGGCTGGACCGACACGCCGCTCAACGACATGGGCCATGGCCAGGCCAGGGCCGTCGCCCAGGCGCTAGCCGCCCTGCCCGAACTGACGCCCGACTGCCAGTTCTTCGTTAGCCCGTTGCAGCGGGCCCGCCAGACCATGGGATACCTGGCGGAGACCCTGGCGCTCGACCCGCAGCAGATTGCAATCGACGCTGACGTGCAGGAACTGGGCTTCGGCGTGTGGGAAGGCAAGGCCTTCTGGGAACTCAAGGCCTCGCCCATCTATCCGGCGCTGCCGGAAGACCGCTACTTCTGGCGCCCGGACGGCGGCGAAAGCTACGAGGACGGCCATGCCCGCATCCGGCGCTGGCTCGACAACGTCGACCGTCCGACGGTGGTCGTCGCCCACGGCGCCATCGGCCGCTGCCTGGTCGCGGAAATCGCCGGCCTCGGCCTGCGCGACCTGGTCAAGCTCGCCATGCGCCAGGGCTGCTATTGCCGCCTCAAGGACGGCACTGCCGAGTGGTTTGACGCCACCAGCGATGCGGCCTAATCAGGACGCATGTCGCACAATACCTTCGGCCATCTGTTCCGCGTCACCACCTTCGGCGAAAGCCATGGCCCCGCCATCGGCTGCATCGTCGACGGCTGCCCGCCGAACATTCCGCTGACCGCCACCGAAATCCAGGTCTATCTCGACAAGCGCAGGCCGGGCCAGTCGCGATTCACCACGCAGCGCCAGGAACCCGACCAGGTGAAGATCCTGTCGGGCGTCTTTGAAGACGAGCGCACGCCGGGCCAGGTCACCACCGGCACGCCCATCATGATGCTGATCGAGAATGTCGACCAGCGCTCCAAGGACTATGGCGACATCCGCGACACGTTCCGCCCCGGACATGCCGACTTCACCTACCAGGCAAAGTATGGCGTGCGCGACTACAAGGGCGGCGGCCGCTCCTCGGCGCGCGAGACGGCGGCCCGTGTGGCGGCCGGCGCCGTGGCGCGCAAGATCATCCCGGGCGTCACCATCAGGGGCGCCCTCGTGCAGATGGGCCCGCACCGGATCGACCGCACCAACTGGGACTGGGAGGAAGTGCACCGCAATCCCTTCTTCACGCCCGATGCCAGGGCCGCGAAGTTCTACGAGGACTATCTCGACGGCGTGCGCAAGGCGGGGTCCTCCTGCGGCGCGGTGATCGAGGTGACCGCCAGCGGCGTTCCCGCCGGCTGGGGCGCGCCGCTCTACGCGAAGCTCGACCAGGAACTGGCGGCCGCCATGATGAGCATCAATGCCGTGAAGGGCGTCGAGATCGGCGCCGGCTTTGCTGCCGCGGCCTTCTCCGGCGAGGAAAACGCCGACGAGATCCGCATGCGCCGCGGCAAGCCGGAATTCACCTCCAACCACGCCGGCGGAATCCTGGGCGGAATATCGACCGGCCAGGACGTGGTGGTGCGCTTTGCGGTGAAGCCGACCTCCTCGATCCTCAGCACCCGGAAGACGATCACGTCGGCCGGTGAGGACGCCGATGTGATGACCAAGGGACGGCATGATCCCTGCGTCGGCATCCGTGCCGTGCCAGTGGGCGAAGCCATGATGGCGATCGTGCTGGCCGACCAGTTCCTGCGCCATCGCGGACAGGTGGGCTGAGTTTTCGCCTGCGCGCGGACCATGCGGAACGCGGCCTGGTTGTGGCCCGACCCTTCATATGGGCCCGGATTGCAGTGCGGTGCGCGGTTATTGGTGAACCGCATTGCGTCGACTGCGGGACCAGCCTAAACCACTCTCGGAACTTAACTTATCCGGCCAGTTTTGCATGACGAGCTTTGCAGGATCCTCGCGCGGCGGCCCCGATCGCCAGATGGCATCGAACCTTGTTCGGCCGGCGGCAAGCCCCCTGGTGGCGATGCTGTGGAGCCTTGCCGCGCTCGGTCTGGCCCTCTGCCTGCTGGCCGCGCCGTCCCAGGCGCAGACAAAGGCCCAGGACAGCCCGCCGCCCGAAGTCGAGACGCTGATGAAGCTCCTCTCGGAGCCGCGCGTGCAGGAGTGGCTGCATGCGCGCGACGCCACCGTACCGGATGCGGCGGCAGTCGCGCATGAGCATGCGACGACCGTTTCGCATCCCTTCGCCGACTATGTCGCAGCGGTCCGCAACCACATCTATGGCCATGCCGCGGCATTGAAGAGCCTGCCATCGGATCTTGGCCGCGCGGGTCAGCTCCTCGTGAAGGACATCGCGGAAAGTGGGGCCCTCGGCCTGC
>JAPLOT010000320.1 GCA_026400595.1 Alphaproteobacteria bacterium
GTAGGAGTGGAACATGCCGAGCAGCAGCGTGCCAATGATGACGCCATTGAGGAAGGGATTGGCCATGAAGGCATTGACCATGCCCGGCAGGAGGACGGCCACGAGGACCGCCACCACCAGGGTAAAGACGATCATGTGGACGAGATAGACCCGCGGAGGTTCCAGCGGTGCTGCCGTGGTGGTGTCTGCCATCTGCTGCCTCAACCCCCTGCTCTTGGCGGCAAATCTAGACGAATACGTGGCGGAGCGGGAGGGGTTCTCCCGCCACCGCTACATCGACTTGACGATCTCCTCGGTCATCTTCTTGGCGTCGCCGAAGAGCATCATGGTGTTGTCGCGCCAGAACAGCGGGTTGTCGACACCGGCATAGCCGGACGACATGCCGCGCTTGATGAACATCACGGTCTTCGCCTTCCACACCTCGAGCACCGGCATGCCGTAGATGGGCGACGTCGGGTCGTCCTTGGCCGACGGATTGGTCACGTCATTGGCGCCGATGACGAAGGCGACATCGGCCTGGCCGAAGTCCGAGTTGATGTCCTCGAGCTCGAAGACCTCGTCATAGGGCACGTTCGCTTCCGCCAGCAGCACGTTCATGTGACCCGGCATGCGGCCGGCAACGGGGTGGATGGCGTATTTCACCGATACGCCTTCCTTCTTGAGGTGGTCGGCCATTTCGCGGAGCGCGTGCTGGGCCTGGGCGACGGCCATGCCATAGCCCGGCACGATGATGACCGAGCCGGCATTCTTCATCACGAAGGCGGCGTCCTCGGCCGAGCCCTGCTTCACCGGCTTGGCTTCGCCCTTGGCGGCGGGCCCGGCACTCTCGCCGCCGAAGCCACCGAGAATGACGGAGATGAACGAACGGTTCATGCCCTTGCACATGATGTAGGAGAGGATCGCGCCCGACGAACCGACGAGCGCCCCGGTGATGATGAGCGCGGTGTTGTGCAGGGTGAAGCCGATGCCGGCGGCGGCCCAGCCCGAATAGGAGTTCAGCATCGACACGACCACCGGCATGTCGGCGCCGCCGATCGGGATGATAAGCAGGAATCCCAGCGCAAGGCTGATAAGGATGATGAGCCAGAACCAGATCCAGCTTGGGTTCGCGTAGAAGAGCGCAATGCAGAGAAGGAGCGCAGCGCCCAGCGCGATGTTGATCACGTGACGCGCCGGCAGCAGGATCGGCGCGCCGGACATGCGGCCGTCAAGCTTGAGGAAGGCGATGATCGAACCGGTGAAGGTAACAGCGCCGATGGCCGCGCCGAGCGACATCTCGATGCGGCTCAGCGGCATGATCAGCCCGTCCTGCACGATGTTGAAGGCATCGGGCGCATAGAAGGCCGCCGCCGCGACGAAGACCGCCGCGAGACCGACAAGCGAATGGAAGGCGGCAACCAGCTGCGGCATGGCCGTCATGGCGATGTTCTTGGCGGCATAGGCGCCGATGCCGCCGCCGATCGCCAGGCCGGTGGCCGTCAGGACAAGGACCATGGGCGACAGGTGCATCGTCGCCAGCGTGGTCAGCATGGCGATGGTCATGCCGACCATGCCGTAGATGTTGCCCATGCGCGAGGTGGCAGGCGAGGAAAGCCCGCGCAGCGCCATGATGAAGAGCGCGCCGGAAACCAGATAGAGAAGGGCCGCGAGATTCGCCGACATCGCCTACTTGTCCTTCTTCTTGTACATGGCAAGCATGCGGCTTGTGACCATGAAGCCGCCGAAGATGTTGACCGAGGCCAGGATCAGGGCAAGGAAGCCGAAGATCATGGCAACGACCGAGCCCGAGGCCAGCGCGCCGACGCCCACCGCCAGCAGGGCGCCGACCACGATGACCGACGAGATGGCGTTGGTCACCGACATCAGCGGCGTATGCAACGCCGGGGTGACGTTCCAGACCACGTAGTAACCGACGAAGACGGCCAGCACGAAGATGCCGAACAGCGAGATGAAGGGGTCAACCGAATGGGCGATCTGTTCCATCACTTCGCTCCCGTGAACATGGCATGCACCAGCTCGCCGCCCTTGGCGATCATGGTGCCCTTGATGCATTCGTCGGCCTCGTCGATCTTGAAGCTGCCGTCCTTCTGGACCATGAGGTCGAGGAAGTTGGCGAGGTTCTTGGCAAAGAGCGGCGAGGCATTGCCCGCCAGCTTGCCGGCGAGGTTGACGGTACCGACGATCGACACGCCGTTGTGGACGACGACTTCGTCGGGCCGCGACAGCGGGCAGTTGCCGCCGCGCTCGACCGCGAGATCGACGATCACCGAACCGGGCTTCATCGACTCCACCATTTCCTTGGTGATCAGTACCGGGGCCGGGCGGCCCGGAATGAGTGCCGTGGTAATGACGATGTCCTGACCCTTGACGTGCTCGGCGACAAGCGCGGCCTGCTTGGCCTTGTCCTCGGCGGAGAGTTCCTTGGCATAGCCTCCGGAGGTGGCGGCATCCGCCACATCGGCAAAGACGAACTTGGCGCCGAGGCTCTTGACCTGCTCCTCGGTGGCCTTGCGCACATCGGTGGCCGAGACGATGGCGCCAAGGCGCCGCGCCGTGGCAATGGCCTGCAACCCCGCCACGCCGACGCCCATGATGAAGACTTTTGCGGGCGGCACGGTGCCCGCCGCCGTCATCATCATCGGGAAGGCGCGGGTGTAATGGGCCGCTGCATCGATCACCGCCTTGTAGCCGGCGAGGTTGGCCTGTGACGACAGAATGTCCATGGCCTGGGCGCGGGTGATGCGCGGCATCAGTTCCATGGCAAAGGCGGTGACGCCGGACTTGGCAATGGCCTCGAGGCCGGCCTTGTCGCCATAGGGCTCGAGACCGCCGAGGAGGATCGCACCGTTCTTCATGGCCTTCAGAAGCTTTGCCGAGGGCCGGCGGACGGTCAGGACGATATCGGCGTCCTTGCCCGCCTCCTTGACGATCTTCGCACCCGCCGCGGCAAAGGCATCATCGGAAATGCTGGAGCCAGTGCCGGCACCCGCCTGAACGTCGACCTCAAGACCCTTCTTCACATAGGCCTTGACCGTGTCGGGGCTGGCCGCGACGCGGCGCTCCCCATCATGGCTTTCGGTGGGGATCGCAATCTTCATGGGGTTCCCTTGGATGCTCAGGAGACGGCTACGGCGGTGACCAGGCCGAAGATCACCAGCAGACCGCCCGAGAGCAGCCAGCGGCCGCTGGCGCGGGCGTCGATGAGCACGGCCAGGGTCCCGAGGATCAGGCCGCCGAAGCCGAGCAGCATGTTGCCGGACGGCACAAAGGCGAAGGCAACCAGCGCCACCAGGATGAAGAGGCAGATGATGGTCAGGGCAATCGAGCCCTTGATGAAGTTGTCATAAGTACTCTGATGGTCCGCAAAGCCATGGGATTGCGAACCGGTTGAACCGTGATTGGCCATGAGTGTCCCCCGCGAGATAGGTGTCCTTTGACCTGTTTCTAGCCAAGCCGCAAGGCCCCTGCAAGAAGCACTCAGGCACGCGGCGATCGGTCACCCCGACGCGCCACAGCGGCCAACCGGCATCTGACTAGAAGCCGGCACCGACACCGAAAACGCAGGCAATCTCCTCCAGTCCCGGGCGATCAGCCTGGGCTGGCACGGTGCCAACCTCCCGGCCGCCCATCCGCAAATAGAACTGCCGTGCCCTCCGATTCCCGGCCAGGACCAGGGCAGCCAGCCGTTGCCCGCCACGCCTTGCCCAGTCATCCCTCGCAACGCCGAAGAGATGCCGCCCCATTCCGCGTCCCTGATATGCGCGGCGGAGATAGAGTGCCCGTATCTCGCCATCCGCGAATGCCGAGGCCGGCGGCCGCGCCGCGCCCGACACGACGAAACCCACCGGCCTCCCGGCGTCATAGGCCACAAGTTTCAGGACGGAGTCGTCAGCGATGATGCGTCGCCAGAGCTGGGCGCGTGCGGCCGGACCATGCTGCAGAATTTCCTCTTCGTCCATCAGCCCTGCATAGGTTTCCAGCCAGCAGTCCGAATGCAGCTGCCCCATGATTTCAGCGTCATCAGGCGGCGGCGGACCGTAGTCGATCGTCAACT
>JAPLOT010000062.1 GCA_026400595.1 Alphaproteobacteria bacterium
GATCGAATCGCGGTGAAGGCGACCACCACCGAGAAGCTCGGCGCCATCGGACGTGGCGAAGGCATCATGGCCTTTGCGACGGTCACGGTCCGGCTTCCATGAGTTTCTCAACGGGGCTGCTCAACGCCGCCGAGCATCTGCTCCAGACCTGTCGGCGCAAGGGACGCCTCATTGCAACGGCGGAAAGCTGCACGGGCGGGCTGATCGCCGGCGTGCTGACGGCCGTCCCTGGTTCTTCGGACGTTGTCGACTGCGGCTTCGTGACCTACTCGAACGATGCGAAGGCGAAGATGATCGGCGTTCCCGAGGCCACGATAAGGCAGCACGGCGCGGTGAGCGCGGATGTCGCCGTCGCCATGGCTCAGGGCGCCATCGCGCAGAGCCGCGCTCATCTTGCCATTGCCGTCACGGGGGTCGCAGGCCCCGGCGGCGGTAGCCCCATGAAGCCTGTCGGTCTCGTGTGGCTGGCCACCGCGGCGCGCGATGGACACGTCAGAACGCGCGAATTGCGACTGGGTGACATTGGCCGCGAAGAGGTCAGGCTGGCGACTGTCGGCGAAGCGCTGGCGATGCTTCAGGAGCTGGCGGATCGCGATCCGTAAATCTCATCGGCGCGTGCTTCGAAGGCGTTCATGATCTTGCGGACCACGAGGTCGAACATGCCTGACAGAAGGAACTGCAGGCTTCGGCTCTTCAGGGCATAGTCCACGCTGAACTCGATTTCCGAGCCACCGTTGGGCAAAGGCCGGATCGCCCAGCGCGTATCCAGGGACTTCAGCGGCCCATCTGCCGAATGCGCCGTCACGGTGCTGCTCTCTCGATCCACGATGACATGGCTGTGCATGGTCTCGTGAATACGCAGCTTGTCATGCACGATGGTCGTTGTGGCATCAAAGCTCTCGCGGCCATCCGGCAGGGTCTTTCGATGCATGACCCGGCTCTGTGTCATCAGCGGCAGGAACTCCTTGTAGGATCCGACATCCGCGACAATGGCGAATATGCTTTCAGCGGAGTGGGGCGTCGTCCGGGTGACGTTGAACTTCGGCACCGCGTCAGCGTCCGCTTTGCCGCTGCCGCGCTGCGCGCAGCCGCGCGAAATCATCGCCCGCATGATGCGAGGACCGGGTCAGGGGCGAGGATGCAACCATCAGGAAGCCCTTGGCATAGGCAATGGTCTCCAGGTTCTTGAACTCGTCCGGCGTCACGAAGCGGTCGATGGCCGCGTGCTTGCGGCTCGGCTGCAGATACTGACCGATGGTGATGAAGTCGATGCTGGCGGAACGCATGTCGTCCATCACCTGCATTACCTGCTCACGCGTCTCGCCAAGCCCCACCATGATGCCGGACTTGGTGAACATGTTGCGGTCCAGTTCCTTCACGCGCTGGAGCAGGCGCAGGGAGTGGAAGTAGCGCGCGCCGGGACGGATGGTCAGGTAGAGCGACGGCACGGTCTCGAGATTGTGGTTGAACACGTCCGGGCCCGCTGCGACCACCCGTTCGAGGGCGCCATCCTTCTTGAGGAAGTCCGGCGTCAGCACCTCGATGGTGGTGGCTGGCGAGGCAGCGCGGATGGCCCTGATGGTACGAGCGAAGTGCCCTGCACCGCCATCGTCGAGGTCGTCGCGATCGACAGAGGTGATCACCGCATGCGACAGGCCCATTCGGGCGACGGCATCGGCCACCTTCTCCGGCTCATCCTGAACCAGGGCGTCGGGCAATCCGGTCTTCACGTTGCAGAAGGCGCAGGCCCGCGTGCATGTATCGCCCATGATCATGAAGGTCGCATGCTTCTTCGACCAGCACTCGCCGATGTTGGGGCAGCCCGCCTCCTCGCAGACGGTCACCAGCTTGTTGTCGCGCACGATTTTCTGGGTCTCGGCGTAGACGGCCGAGCCAGGCGCCTTGACGCGGATCCAGTCGGGCTTGCGCAGCAGCGGCGTGTCGGGCCGGTTGGCCTTTTCCGGATGGCGCGCCTTCGCCTTCACCGTGTCGAGGAGCGTGACCATCAGGCCTGCTTCGACTTCATCAGCCGATAGAGATAGATGACGATGCAAGCACCCAGAACCGCGACGATCAGTTGGCCGACAAGTCCGCCCAGGCCGATTCCGATCAGCCCGAGCAGGAAGTTGCCGACCACGGCGCCGACGATCCCGAGCACGATGTTCATCAGAAGTCCGGTATCGAACTTCATGATTTTCTCGGCAATCCAGCCGGCGAGGCCGCCGAGGATGATGGTCATGATCCAACCAATGCCACTCATGTGATGTTCCCTTCCTGTGTCAGCGCCGGATCAGCCGGACAACGTAGAGCAATACGACGGCACCGATCACCGAAACGATGAGGTTGCCGACAAACCAACCCTGGAAAATCTCGTTCAGCCTGATGCCCAGCGCATTGGCCAGGACGCCGCCGACAATGGACCCAAGTATGCCCACGATAATGTTGCGCAGAAGACCGTGGTCGGTCTTCATGATCTTCTCCGCAATCCAGCCTGCAAGGCCGCCGATGAAGAGCGTGCCGATCCAGCCCACGCCGCCACCAAGATCCATCAGATTGTTCATGTCCCACCCTTTCCTGTGTCAATCAGGTGAAACCGATATGGCCCACCCCTGACCCTTCATCAAGTCCCAAGCTCACATGTGGATGACGCGTCCATAGGCGTCCAGCACGCTCTCATGCATCATTTCCGAGAGGGTCGGATGCGGGAAGACCGTGTGCATCAGCTCTTCTTCGGTCGTCTCCAGCCCCATGGCGACCACGAAACCCTGGATTAGTTCGGTCACCTCCGCGCCAACCATGTGAGCGCCCAGCAAACGGCCCGTCTTGGCGTCGACGATGGTCTTCACCAGCCCCTGATCCTCGCCGAGCGCGATGGCCTTGCCATTGCCCAGGAAGGGGAAGCGGCCGACCTTGAGTTCGAAGCCTGCCGCCTTGGCCTTGGCCTCCGTCAGGCCCACGCTCGCCACCTGCGGATGGCAATAGGTGCATCCCGGAATCTGTTCCTTCGTCATCGGATGCACGTCGAGGCCCTTGATCTTCTCGACGCAGATGACGCCCTCGTGCTCGGCCTTGTGCGCCAGCATGGGCGGGCCTGCAACGTCGCCGATGGCGAAAATGCCAG
>JAPLOT010000305.1 GCA_026400595.1 Alphaproteobacteria bacterium
ATCGCGCTGGCCCGTGGCGCCACCATGCCCGGCTCGGCCACATGCTCCGGCGAAGGCGGCATGATCCCCGACGAACGGCGCTATACCGAGCGCAGGCTTTACCACTGCATCCACTCGCGCTACGGCTTAAACCCGCACCACCTGCGCCTTGCCGATGCCTGCGAGTTCTTCATCGGTCAGGGCTGCAAGGTAGGCCTCGGCGGCCATCTCATGGGCCAGAAGGTGACGGACCAGGTGGCCGAGATGCGCTCGCTGCCCGCCGGCATCGACCAGCGCTCCCCGGCCCGCCATCCCGACTGGCTGGTCCCCGACGACCTGGCGCTCAAGATCCAGGAAATCCGCGAGGCCACCAACCACGAGATCCCGATCCAGCTGAAGCTCGGCGCGGCGCGCGTCTATGACGACGTGCGCATGGCGGTGAAGTGCGATCCGGATTCGATCTACATCGACGCCATGGAAGGCGGCACGGGCGCAGGCCCGCACATCGCCACCGAAGACACCGGCGTGCCGGGCATCGCGGCGATCCGCGAGGCGCGCCGCGCGATCGACGAGCTCGGCAAGAAGGGCCAGATCTCGCTGGTCTATGCCGGCGGCATCCGCAATGGCGGCGACGTGGCAAAGGCCCTGGCGTTGGGCGCCGATGCCATCGCCATCGGCCACTCGGTGATGATGGCGCTGAACTGCAACAAGCACATCGACGGCGTCACCGACTATCCCAACGAGATCGGCGTCGAGGCGGGCTTCTGTTACCATTGCCACACGGGCCGCTGCCCGGTGGGCGTGGCCACCCAGGACCCGGTGCTGCGCCAGCGGCTCGATCCCGACAAGGCGGCGGAGCGCGTCTACAACTTCCTGCACACGCTGACGATGGAGGCCCAGCTGCTGGCGCGTGCCTGCGGCAAGACCAACATCCATTCGCTGGAGCCGGAAGACCTCGCCGCGCTCACCATGGAGGCCTCGGCCATGTGCAAGGTTCCGCTGGCCGGTACCAACTACGTCGTCGGCCACGAGGCGCTCGGCGCCGGCGGCAATTATCACAAGTACTGATCGGAGACGGACATGGCAGGCACAAGCTACAAGGGCTCCGAGATCAAGGACGTCGACGAGTTCATCAAGAACAAGGCGGGCCTCTCCTCCAGCCGCGAGAAGGAGATCGGACAGCACATCGGCTATCGCTACGATGTGAACCTGATCCCCGACTACAAGCGCATCACGCCCTTCCTGAAGGGCTACATGGAGTACATGGGCTGGGACGACCTGAACTGGCTCGAGGACGTCCACATGGGCTACGAGGAAGGCGAGCCCGCCATCTTCGACCGCAACGTCAACGGCTGGGTGCGGATCCCGAAGAAGATCAAGCTGCCGGACAACCAGCAGGATCGCGACATGATGGCCCGGGAACTTCTCATCAAGTTCCAGATGTCGCCGAAGCATCCGATGGTCAATCTGAACAAGGCCTATCGCAAGTTCTGATCGGGCGGCAGGAGGGCTTCAACTCGGTCATCGCAGGGCCCGGGAGAAATCCCGGGCCTTACGTCTTTCGGAAGAGCCGCGCCACGTAGAGGTGGTGTTGGCCGGCCTCGTAGTGCAGAACGCCCGATGCCACCGCGGCATCGCCAGCATGCAAGGTACGGTGCTCCAGCGCGACAACGCCATCCAGCGCGAAGAGCAACATGGGTTCGCCGCCGGCCAGCTGCCCTGCCCCCTGCACGATCTTCACCTCGGCGCCCCATGATCCCCGGGCCAGAAAGAGATTGAGCGCGCGGCTAGGGCCGGCAGTCAACCGGCACGAGGTCGCCACGTCGCCCGGAAAGGCTTGAGGGACGAACGTGCGGTCGATGATCAGCGGCGCACGACCGTCCAGATCGAGCGTCAGTCCTTCGCCTTCGATCAGCGTGAAGATGCGATCGACGCCGGAATAGCGCGAGAAGGGAACATCCGCGTCGATGCGCGCGATGGCGAAGCGCCAGTGGAAATCAGCCGCGCCCGCATCCTCGGGTTCGGCGGCAATGTCCCACGACACGCCCATGCCATTGAGCCACCGCCCTGGGCGATATCCGGAAGACTGCAGAACCGTGATCATGCGGAGGATGCGCCCACTGCACTCTTCCAATCCGGTTTGAAGCCCAGGACCTGCGAGTCGTTCGGAACATTGGGATTGAAGACCCGGGCATGCCAAAGGCTGAAGTCGAGCGCTCCATCCTTTGGCCCGAGCTTCCGCACCCTGCAGAACATGCGATAGGACTGGGCATACTGGTCGAAGTCGAGCAGCACCTCCTTCTGCTTGAGAAGCCGTGCCGCTGTCTCCGATCCGGGACCGAAGACGGCTGTCATGTCGTCCGAGAACAGTTCCGGCAACTGGTAGAAGTCGCCGCCGAAGTACTTCACGCTGGCTTCGCGGGCGCGCTGGTGTTCCGACGTCTTCTGCACCTGGAACTTGAGAAAGGCGGTGGCCGGCATCGTGTCCTCCGGCACCAGACGGATCATCATGGCCGGAAGAAGCACCTCGCCCTTTCGACTGCTGACGCGGGGATGCATGGCGGGCATGGGTTGGCCGCCATAGTCGCGTGCGGAGATCTGGCGGATGCGGCACTGCCAGCCCAGGAACTCTGACCTCAGTCGAAGATTGCTGATTTGTCGCATGATTGGGGCGGTTTGACCCTTTACAGATTGGTCCGGAATTGGCCTAATGTGGTCAGAATTGGATTCCGTATGCAAGCGGAACCGCCACAACGGAGGAAAGTGTCGCATGACCCGTGTCGCCGTGATCGGAGCAGGCCCTTCCGGCCTTGCCGCCCTCAGAGCCTTCCAGTCCGCCGCCAAGAAGAAGGCCAAGATCCCCGAGATCGTCTGTTTCGAGAAGCAGGACGACTGGGGCGGTCTGTGGAAATACACCTGGCGCACCGGCCTCGACGAATATGGCGAGCCCGTTCATTGTTCGATGTATCGCTATCTCTGGTCCAACGGCCCCAAGGAAGGGCTGGAGTTCGCCGACTATTCCTTCGAGGAGCATTTCGGAAAGCCGATTCCCTCCTATCCGCCGCGCGCGGTGCTGTGGGATTACATCGTCGGCCGGGTGAAGAAGGCTGGCGTGCGCAAGTGGATCCGCTTCAACTCGCCAGTGCGCATGGTGACATACGACAAGAAGAAGAAAAAATTCCATGTCACTGCGCATGATCGGCCCAAGGACCGGATGTACACGGAGGAGTTCGACCACGTCATCTGCGCCAGCGGCCACTTCTCCACCCCGAATACCCCTTTCTTCGAGGGCCTCGACAGCTTCAATGGCCGCGTGCTGCATGCTCACGACTTCCGCGATGCGCTGGAGTTCAAGGGCAAGGACGTACTGATCGTCGGCCGCAGCTACTCGGCGGAAGACATCGGCTCGCAATGCTGGAAGTATGGTGCAAAGTCGGTCACCACCACCTATCGCTCGAAACCAATGGGCTTCAAGTGGCCGAAGAACTTCGAGGAGCGGCCCTTGCTGCAGAAGGTCGAGGGCAAGACCGCCTACTTCAAGGACGGCAGCACCAAGGAAGTGGACGCCATCATCCTGTGCACCGGCTACCAGCACTACTTCCCGTTCCTGCCGGAAGACCTCCGCCTGAAGACCACCAACAGGCTGTGGCCGGCCAATCTCTACAAGGGCGTTGTCTGGCAGGACAATCCGCGCTTCTTCTACATCGGCATGCAGGACCAGTTCTATACCTTCAACATGTTCGACGCCCAGGCCTGGTATGTGCGCGACATCATCCTCGGCCGCATCAAGCTGCCCAAGCCCGACGCCATGAAGAAAGACTGGAAGAAGTGGCTGAAGCGCGAGGAGAAGCTGCAGGACGCCGAGCAGATGATCTGGTTCCAGGGCGACTACGTGAAGGACCTGATCCAGGCCACCGACTACCCGACCTTCGACATCGAGGGCGTGAACAAGACCTTCATGGAATGGGAACACCACAAGATGGAGGACATCATGGGGTTCCGGAACAACGCTTACCGTTCGCTTATGACCGGCACCATGTCGCCCAAGCATCACACGCCATGGAAGGACGCGCTCGACGACTCCATGGAAGCCTATCTGCAGACGAAGTAGTCATCCTGCAGACAAGACGAATGGCCGGGCGTTGCCCGGCCATCTTCTGTTTCGCGCTCCCGGCTGATCATGCCCGCGGGCGCAGCTTTTCCGGATCGTAGTGGGCGAAGCGCACGATGCGCGCCGGCAGCCGCTTCTGGTGCCCGTCCAGCTTGCCGATCTCCACCGCCGTTCCGATCTCGCTGGTGAGTGCATCGACCCGCGCGAGCGCGATGGTCTTGCCCAGCAGCGGCGACCGCATGCCACTCGTCACCACGCCCACCTGCGCCCGGCCGATATGCACGCAGTCGCCGTGTCCCACTGCTTCGTTCGAGTCGATCTCGAGGCCCACCAGCTTCCGCCGCGGGTGGTCCTTGCGCTTGATCAGCGCCTCGCGCCCGATGAAGTCGTCCGTCTTGGTCTTGAGCGGCACCGTGAAGCCGATGCCGGCCTCGAAGGGATCGGTCTCGGAGTCGAACTCGTAGTTCGCGAAGATGAGCCCTGCCTCGATCCGCACCATGTCGAGCGCGTCCAGTCCCATCGGGCGGATGCCGTGCTTCTGTCCCGCCTCCCATACCGCATCAAAGACAGCCACGGCGTCCTTCGGGTGGCAGAAGATCTCGTAGCCGAGTTCGCCGGTGTATCCGGTGCGCGACACCACCACCGGTGCACCCTCGAAATGGCCGAAGCGCCCCACGCAGAATCGGAACCACTCAAGCTCGCCGATGGACGGCTGCGCGGGTGAGGTCCAGATGATCTCCTTCAGAAGTTCGCGGCTGTTCGGCCCCTGCACCGCAATGTTGTGCAGTTGATCCGTCGAGGATCTGACCCAGGCCTTGTAGCCCTTACTCTCGGCCTGCTCGCGCAGCCACTTGCCGCCGTAGTCATCGCCGCCGATCCAGCGGAAATTGTTCTGTCCAAGACGGAACAGCGTGCCGTCATCGATCATGCCGCCGTTCTCGTAGCACATGGCGGAATAGACCACCTGCCCCACCGCAAGCTTGCGCACGTCGCGCGTCAGGCAATACTGCAGCAGCGCCTCGGCATCCGGTCCCGTCACCTCGAACTTGCGCAGCGGCGAGAGATCCAGCACCACGCATTTCTCGCGGCAGGCCCAGTATTCCTCGATCGCGCCGTCGTTGTTGAAGCGGGTCGGCAGCCAGTAGCCGCGATATTCCGTGAAGTTGCGCGTCAGCGCCGAGAGGCGTGGGTGAAACGCGGTCTCGCGCGTCAGCTGGGGATCGGCGTCTGGTGTCATGCGATAGGCCACCGCTCGTGTGAAGGTTTCCTTGCCGGAATAGGTGCGGACGTGAATGTCGGTCGGGTCCCAGGCATTGGCTGCATCGATGTCGTCGGGACAAGACGACGAGACGCAGACGAGATCGGTCAGCGCCTTCATCAGCACATAGTCGCCTGGTCGCGACCACGGCTCATCGAGATAGAGCTGGTTATGGGCATCGATATTTGTGTTGTAGAAGAAATTGAGCGCTTCCCAGCCCTTGCGCGGTGCGATGCCATAGGGATCGAGCGCGCGGTTGAAGTTCTCCGTGCAGTTCACGTGGCCGGGATAGCCCATGTCGTCGTAGTAGCGGCTGTTGCAGGCCGTGGCGAAGGCGTCGTGACGCCCGACCGTGTCCTGGATGATCTCGACCAGCGGTTCGAAATCGCGGCCAAACATCTTCGAGGGCAGGCCCGGCGTGGGATAGCTGCGCCCTGTCAAGGTCCGGGTGATGGTGGCGTCCAGCGCATTCTCCAGACCCTTGTCCAGCTTGCGCGCCGAGAAACACTGGAAGTCCGTGCACTGACGGCCGGAGACATCGATGACCTGGATGTACTCGCCGGCCCTGACCATGTAGGCCTTGGCTGTGGCAGCCGGAACGCGGATGTCCTGCAGGATGTCGGCCAGAGGATCGGGCAAGGGAACGTCGCCGGACTTGTGCCTTGCGGAAACCGCCCGCGTGACAACCAGTTCAAGATCCGTCGCCGGATCCTGCCGTTGGACGTCCATCTCGCCACCCGGTGCGGACACCTTTACGATGCCCTCACGTTGAACGGTGAACGCGGCGGCTTCCCCAGCGGGCCCCGCGCCGAAGATGCGGATCTGCTTGGCACCGGCACTACCGCCAAGCATTGCGGCATCGGCTCGGCCATCGGTTCCTCTCGGTACGATCTCGCAGGCCTGCAGGCCTTCCAGATCGACGATCCGCAGTCGGTCGCCGGGACCCACGCGTACCGTCACGGAGCCGCCGCCGCGCACCAGATAGCGCTCCACCCCTGGCGCCAGGCTGCGAATTCCCGGCCTGAAGATCATGCTCGGCCGGGGAGCCGACAGGATGGAGGTCGCAAGTGCGCGGTTCATGGCGAAAAAGGATATGCCCTTTCGGCCCGGGCGACAAGCGCGATTGGTCACCAGAGGTCAAGATTGGTTTTCGCAATAGAACCAGATTATTCCTGACGATGAGCCACAAGTCGGCGAATGCGAGCGCAACCACTCACACCCAAAACAGACCACTTGACGCCATATTGGTCTGGACGCACTATCCCTGCAGCCCGGGGGAAGGGCAACGGAGGGGACTGGGCATGCAGCGGACCGGACGCGTTTCCGGAACCTTGCGAACGGGCCACGTTGGGGCAAGACCGCCACTGGCGGCGGCTTCCGCTCTCCGAGTGTTTCAAGAAAACAATCTTCGGAGGAAATGTCCATGTCAAACCAACAGGGCGGGGGTGAACTCGTCCGTGCATTAGACTGGAAGGGCGCATTCTGGGTCGCGGCCGGCGTGCCGCCCCTGGTGCTCTTCTCGATCGGCGGCATCGCCGGAACGACCGGCAAACTGGCCTTTCTGGTCTGGATGATCTCGATGGTGATGGGCTTCCTGCAGTCCTTCACCTATGCCGAGATCGCCGGCATGTTCGGCAACAAGTCGGGCGGTGCGTCGGTCTATGGCGCAACAGCTTGGCTGCGCTACTCCAAGTTCATTGCGCCGCTCTCGGTCTGGTGCAACTGGTTCGCATGGTCGCCGGTGCTGTCTTTGGGCTGCGTAATCGCCGCGGGCTACATTCTGAATGCGTTGTTTCCCATCCCCGCGGGAGACTCTCAGATGGTACTGGACTATGTCGCCCAGAACATCGCCAGCCTCAAGCCGGATGACCCTCGCGTGGTCGAATGGCTTGCTGCCAATGCCGGCAAGACGGCCGAAGAAGGCATCAGCGCCCTGCTGACCGCCGATGGCGTGGCTGCCATGACTCACTGGATCCGCGGCTGGGAAGCCTATGCGCTCGAGATTCCTGGCCTCGGCAAGCTGCACTTCAATTCCACCTTCGTGATCGGCGCCATCCTTCTGCTGATCATCTTCTGGATCCAGCACCGCGGCATTGCCTCGACCGCCAGCGCCCAGAAGTGGCTGGCTATCATCGTGCTGGTACCGCTGCTGCTTGTCGGCCTGGTGCCGATCTTCAACGGTTCCATCGAATGGGCGAACGTCACGGGTCTGGTGCCGCCCACGACAGCCTACTCGGGCGTTGACGGAACCTGGAGCCTTGGCGGCTGGACGCTGTTCCTCGGCGGTCTCTACATCGCCGCCTGGTCGACCTATGGCTTCGAGACGGCGGTATGCTACACGCGCGAGCTTCGCAATCCGAAATCCGACACGTTCAAGGCCATCTTCTTCTCGGGCCTCCTGTGCATGGTCTTCTTCTTCCTCATCCCCTTCTCCTTCCAGGGGGTGCTGGGGACCTCGGGCATGCTCGCGCCGGGGATCGTGGATGGCACCGGAGTGGGCGAAGCGCTCGCCGGCCTCGTGGGCGGCGGCAAGTTCATTACCCAGATCTTCGTGATCCTGATGATCCTGGCGCTCTTCCTCGCGATCATGACGGCCATGGCAGGGTCGTCACGCACGCTCTACCAGGGCTCGAAGGATGGCTGGCTGCCGCGCTACCTCACGCATGTGAACGAGCATGGCGCACCGACACGGGCGATGTGGACGGATCTTGTCTTCAACCTCTTCCTCCTCGCGCTGGCTTCCGACCTGTCGGGCTACTTCTACGTGCTCGCCATCTCGAACGTCGGCTATATCATCTTCAACTTTCTCAACCTCAATGCCGGCTGGATTCATCGCGTGGACTCCGGCCACATCGCGCGGCCCTGGCGTGCGCCGACCTGGCTGATCGGGCTCAATACCGTGCTGGCCTTCGTCAATGCCCTCTTCCTGGGGGCAGGCGCAAAGGTCTGGGGGTACAATACCGCGCTCTGGGCCGGCCTGATCTTTGCCGCGCTCATCATTCCGGTCTTCGTCTTCCGCCACTACATCCAGGATGGCGGCAAGTTCCCGAAGGGGGCGCTCGAGGACCTTGGCCTGAAGGAAGGTGACCTCGGTCAGCGCAAGGCCGGCATCTGGCCCTATGTTGCACTCGCCGCTGGTGCCGTTGTGGTCTTCTGGGCCAACTGGTTCTTCGTGCTGCCGAGTTGACCGACGACGCAACGATGAAACCGGCGGGTTCCTAGCCCGCCGGTTTTCTGTTCCATTACTTCGGCGCTCGACAGCCCGGCGGGGCTGTCGCAGTATGCCGCCAGAAGGTGCAGTGAAGGGAATTGGCAATGGCCCACGAGGCGCAGGCCGCGACTCAGGAACCCCAGAAACTGGTGATCCGCAACATCGGGCTGCTGCTCACCGGCATGTTGGAGCACCCGATTGCCGACGCAGACACCGTGGTGGCTGTCAACGGGCGCATCACCGCCCTGGGGCGCGCCAAGGACGTCGATCAGGAGGGCGCCACCCACGTCATCGACGCCAACGGCACGGCACTTGCTCCGGGTCTCATCGACAGCCACGTGCACCCCGTTGCCGGCGACTGGACGCCCCGCCAGAACCAGCTTGGCTGGATCGACTCCAATCTCAATGGCGGTGTCACCACCATGATCTCGGCGGGCGAAGTGCACACGCCGGGACGCCCGCGCGACATCGTCGGCCTCAAGGCGTTGGCCATTTCGGCCCAGCGCCAGTTCGCGAACTTCCGGCCGAGCGGCGTCAAGGTCCATGCCGGGGCGCCCTGCATCGAGCCAGGCATGACGGAACAGGATTTCAAGGACCTCGCCGAAGCCGGCGTCACTTTGCTGGGCGAAGTCGGTCTTGGCGGCGTAAAGGACGGCCCCACGGCACGGCAGATGGTGGCATGGGCCCGCAAGCACGGGATCCAGAGCACCATCCATACCGGCGGCCCGTCCATTCCCGGATCGGGCCTCATCGACAAGGACGTCGTGCTGGAAGCCGACACGGATGTGATCGGCCACATCAATGGCGGTCACACCGCCCTGCCCGACACGCAGATCCGCTGCATCTGCGAGGGCTGCAAGCGCGGCCTCGAGATCGTGCACAATGGCAACGAGCGCGCCGCGCTCTACACCTTGCGGATCGCCCGCGAGATGAACGAGCTTCATCGCGTCATCCTCGGCACCGATGCACCGGCGGGCTCCGGCGTGCAGCCGCTCGGCATTCTTCGCATGGTCTCGATGCTCTCGGCCCTTGGCGATCTGCCGGCCGAGCTCGCCATCTGCCTTGCCACCGGAAACACCGCGCGCCAGCGCAAGCTGGACTGCGGCATCATCGAAGTGGGCCGATCTGCAGACTTCGTCTTTCTCGACCGTGCCCAGCACTCGGCCGGAGACACGCTGCTCGACAGCATCCGCCTCGGCGATCTGCCGGGCGTCGGCATGGTGGTGATCGACGGCCAGATCAAGTGCCAGCGCAGCCGCAACACGCCACCCGCAACGCGGGTACCGGCGCTCGTGAAGGGCAAAACATCTTGATTGGGAGAACACAGCATGACCAGCCACGCCGCCTGCCTCGTACCGGATAGTCCCCGTTTCCTGGACTTCTTTCCGAAGGGCGCGGCCCTCACCAAGCTGGCTGGCGGCTTCATCTGGGCAGAAGGCCCGGTCTGGTTCGGCGAGCTCAATGAGCTTCGTTTCTCCGACATTCCGAACAATCGCATCATGCGCTGGTCGCCGGTCACCGGCCTGTCCACATTCCGCCAACCCTCGCAGCGCACCAACGGCCATACCCGCGATCGCGATGGCAACATGATCTCCTGCGAACACGGCGGCCGCTGCGTGAGTCGCACCTATCTCGACGGCCGTTACGAGACGCTCGTCACGCACTGGAACGGCAAGCGGCTCAATTCGCCCAACGACGTGGTGGTGAAGTCCGACGGAACCATCTGGTTCACCGACCCCCCCTACGGGATCATCTCGGATCACGAGGGCATCAAGTCCGACAGCGCGATCGGCAACAATCAGGTCTACCGTTTCGATCCCGCCACCGCGCAGCTCGAAGTCGTCGCCGATGACTTCGACCGGCCGAACGGCCTTGCCTTCTCGCCGGACGAGTCGGAAATCTACATCGCGGACTCCGGCTATGCGCGCGGCGACGGTTTCGGCTTCGAGGAAGGACGGCCCCGGCACGTCCGTGCCTTCAAGGTCGTCGACGGCAAGAAGCTCACCAAGAGCCGCGTTCTTGCGGTGATCGAGCCCGCGGTTCCGGACGGACTGCGCGTCGACACCGAGGGTCTGCTGTGGATCTCAGCCGGCGACGGTATCCATTGCTACACGTCGGGCGGGGAAAGGCTCGGCAAGATCCTGGTGCCCGAGACGGTCGCCAATCTCACCTTCGGCGGTTTTGGAAAATCGCGCATGTTCATCTGCGCCACGTCCTCGCTTTACGCCATCGAGACGGCGCGAACCGGCGCGCAATGGCCGTAAAAAAATGGCCGCGCAGGGACGGCCATCTTTGGGAGGCGAGAATGAAGGCGGGGAGGCCCCGGGAAAGGGGGGAACGAAGCGACAGCTGGCTTTCTCCAGAACCTGCCCCGCCCGCGTGGTGGCTTTCGCCACCATGCTTGTCATGATTAGACCCCTGCTCCGGGGTCCGCCTTGACATGAGTCAAAGGCTAGCCCCCGCAATCTGTTGGATGCACATGCCGAACTCCCTTCAAATCCTTGACGATCTGATCGCCCTTCCGACCGTTAGCAGGGACAGCAACTTGGCCCTGATCGACTACATCGATCGTTTCCTCGCCCAACGCGGGATTGCGAGCACGCGCGTCCTCAACGAAGACGGGCGCAAGGCCAATCTCTGGGCGACAATCGGGCCGGCAGACAGGCCGGGCGTGGTGCTTTCCGGGCACACGGACGTCGTTCCGGTCGATGGCCAGGCCTGGTCGTCGGACCCCTTCCGCATGGAGCGCCGCGGCGGCAATCTCTATGGCCGCGGCACCGCCGACATGAAGGGCTTCATCGCCTGCTGCCTGGCCGTGGTCGAAAAGGCCGTGGCCGCGCCGCTGAAGACACCGATCAACCTTGCTTTCTCATATGATGAGGAGATCGGCTGCGTCGGTGTGCGGCGCCTGCTCGATCTTCTGAAGGATGCGCCGGTAAGGCCCCGCCTTTGCATCGTGGGCGAACCAACATTGATGCAGGCGGTCACGGCCCACAAGGGCAAGCTCGGCTTTCGTGTCACCGCTCATGGGCTCGAGGCCCACTCCAGC
>JAPLOT010000290.1 GCA_026400595.1 Alphaproteobacteria bacterium
TTTCCGGGCGCGGCCTGGGCCCATGGCAACCAGGTGCCCTGCAATCCCTACATGATCGTCCAGACCTGCGACATCAACGGCGACAATTGCACCGCCCGCCTCAAATACGCCAAGGGCCACAGCCTCGCCGCCTCGCCCAGAAGTTCCTATTTCTACAACAGGCCGCACCGCTGGCTCTACCACGAGGAGTTCGGCCACAAGCACAAGGTGAGGGTTTCCCAGGACGGCACCCGCAAGACCATTACCTACAAGCGCAAGTGCGTCCCGCATCATCATGACCACGAGGGTTGAAGGCTGGCCTCCGGCGGATTGACCGGGGCCGCCGGCTCGCCTATCTCGACGCCCATGACGCTCCGGCCCATCATCACCCTGCCCGACGAAAAGACGCTCCGCCAGGTCTCCAGGCCCGTGGCGGCGGTCGATGCCGAGGTGCGCAAGCAGTGGGACGACATGCTCGAGACCATGTATCACGCGCCGGGCATCGGGCTGGCTGCCATCCAGATCGGCCTGCCAAGACGCCTGCTGGTCATTGATCTGGCCAAGGACGGCGAGGAAAAACAGCCGCTCTTCGTGGCCAATCCGGAAATCACCTGGAAGAGCGAGGCCCAGAGCGATTACGAGGAAGGCTGTCTCTCGATCCCCGAATACTACGAGATGGTCACGCGGCCATCCGAGATCAGGCTGCGCTATCTCGACCGGCAGGGCGAGGCACAGGAGCTCCACGCCACCGGCCTGCTCGCCACCTGCATGCAGCATGAGATCGACCACCTGGACGGCGTGCTTTTCATCGACCACATCTCGCGGCTGAAACGCGAGCGCGTCATCAAGAAATTCGCCAAGGCGCAGAAACTCGGAAAGCTCTGAGGCCATGCGCCTGGTCTTCATGGGCACGCCGGACTTCGCGGTCGAGACGCTGAAAGCCCTGCTGGCCGCCGGCCATGAGGTGGTCTGCGTCTATTCCCAGCCGCCGCGCCCGGCCGGCCGCGGCATGGCCGAGCGCCCGTCGCCCGTCCATGCCCATGCCGCCGCGCATGGCATCGAGGTCCGTACGCCCGTGTCCCTCAAGCCGGCCGAGGAGCATCTGCGTTTCGCCGCGCTCGCCGCCGACGCGGCCGTGGTGGTGGCTTATGGCCTGCTCCTGCCGGTACCTGTTCTCGACGCGCCGCGCCTGGGATGTTTCAACGTCCATGCCTCGCTGCTGCCGCGCTGGCGGGGCGCGGCGCCCATCCAGCGCGCCATCATGGCAGGCGATGCCGAGTCGGGCGTCACCATCATGCGTATGGAGGAGGGCCTCGACACAGGACCCATGTGCAAGGTGGGCAGGCTGCCGATCACGCCGCAGACCACGGCGCAATCCCTGCACGACGCCCTGGCTGAACTTGGCGCAAGGCTGATGGTCGAGGTTCTGGCGGCGAAGGAGATCGGTTGCGTGCCGCAGCCCGATGCCGGCGTGACCTATGCGCGCAAGATCGACAAGACCGAGGCGCGCATCGACTTCGCGCGGCCGGCGGTTGACGTCCGCAATCACATTCATGCGCTGTCGCCCTTTCCTGGCGCCTGGTTTCCGGTCAGGGACACGCGCATCAAGGTGCTGCTCTGTGAAGTGGCCGAGGGCAAGGGACCTGCCGGGTCCGTCATCGATGGCGCCTTGACCATCGCCTGCGGCAGCGGCGCCATTCGCGCGCTCAAGGTTCAGCGCGAGGGCAAGGGCGTCATGGACTCAGAGACGCTGCTCAGAGGCTTCGCCATCCCCGCCGGAACGGTGGTCGGCTGATGCCGCGCTACAAGCTCATCATCGAATATGACGGCGAGCCCTTCGTCGGCTGGCAGTTCCAGGCGGCGGGCCATTCGGTGCAGGGCGTGCTGGAAGCTGCAGTGGTGCAGATCAACGGCGCGCCCGCAACCGTTCATGGCGCCGGCCGCACCGATGCCGGCGTTCATGCCCTGGGCCAGGTTGCTCATGTCGATCTGGCGAGATCTTGGGACGTCTTCAAGCTCCGCAATGCGCTCAATGCAAATGTGCGGCCGCATCCGGTGAGCGTTCTGGCGATCTCCGAGGCGGGCGAGGATTTCCACGCCCGCTTCTCGGCGACGCGCCGGCACTATCTGTTCCGCATCCTGAACCGGCGCAGCCCGCCGGCGCTCGATCGCGGCAAGGTCTGGTGGCTGCCGGTCGATCTCGACGCCGAGGCCATGCATGCCGCGGCCCAGCTTCTGGTCGGCAAGCATGATTTCTCCACCTTCCGGGCGGCGCAGTGCCAGGCCCAGTCGCCGGTCAAGACGCTCGACCGCATCGACGTCGCCCGCTATGGCGAGCTGATCGAGTTGCGCTGCGATGCCCGTTCCTTCCTGCACAATCAGGTCCGCTCGATGGTGGGCTCGCTCCGCCTTGTGGGCGAAGGCAAATGGCGTGCGCAGGATCTGAAGCGGGCGCTCGACGCCCGCGACCGCGCCCGCTGCGGCCCGGTCTCGCCGCCGGACGGGCTCTATCTGCTCAGGGTTGACTATTGAAATAGTCGGTCAGGATCCGGTGATAGATGGCCTGCGTGGCGCGCAGCTCGTCGATTGCGATCCGTTCGTCGGTCTGGTGGATGGTGGCATTGGTCGGGCCGAACTCCAGCACCGGGCAATAGTCCTTGATGAAGCGGGCATCCGAGGTTCCGCCCGAGGTGGACAGCTTCGGCAGGATGCCGGTCTCGGCCTCGACGGCGTCCTGCACCAGTCCCACGAAGGCGCCCGGCTCGGTGATGAAGGCATCCGCGCCTTCATTGCTGCTCACCGACCAGGTGCCGCCCAGTTCCGACCGGACGGCATCGACATAGGCATTCACCCAGTCGCGCAGCGACGGCGGCGCGTGCTCCGTCGAGAAGCGGATGTTGAACTTCGCCACCGCCTTGGACGGAATGACGTTGGTCGCGGCATTGCCGACATCGAAGCTGGTGACGGCGAGCGTCGAGGGATCGAAATGCGCGTTGCCCTCGTCGAGCTTCGCATGCGAGATGCGGTCAACGAAGCGGGCGAGCTTGGGCACCGGATTGTCGGCCTTGTGCGGATAGGCGGAATGGCCCTGGCGCCCCTCGACCACGACGGTGAAGCTCAGCGAGCCACGCCGGCCGATCTTGATCGTGTCGCCCAGCCTGTCGACGCAGCTTGGCTCGCCCACCAGGCAATGGTCCGGCACATGGCCGTTGTCGCGCATCCATTGCAGCACCTTGACCGTGCCGTTGATGGCCGGACCTTCCTCGTCGCCGGTGATGAGGAAGGAGATCGAACCCTTGAACCTGCCGGCCGTTCTGACGAAGTCGATGGCCGCTGCCGTGAAGGCGGCGACGGAACCCTTCATGTCCGTGGCGCCACGCCCATAGATGAAGCCATCGGCGATGTCGGCGGCAAAAGGCGCATGCGACCAGGCATCCACATGGCCCTCGGGCACGACGTCGGTATGCCCGGCAAAGCACAGATGAGGCGCGCCCGTGCCGAAGCGGGCAAAGAGGTTCTCCACATCCGGCGTGTCCGTTTCCTTGAAGATCAGGCGCTGGCAGACGAAGCCGGCCTGCGACAGGCGATTTTCCAGCAGTGTCAGGGCGCCGCCTTCGCTGGGGGTCACGGACTTGCAGCGGATGAGCTCCTGCAGAAGCGGCACGGGGTCGGTCGGTGTGTTCCTCATGCGGCCAGCATAGACCGAAACGAAATGCCCGGCCACAAGGGCCGGGCATTTTGACAAAGGAATGACCCTCAGGCGACCGGGTCGGGCCCGTACTGGTTGGGGCCTTCCGTGCCACGCAGGAAGCCGCACTCGACCAGCCACCAGATGAAACCGATCAGCGGTACGAAGATGATGAGTGTCCACCAGCCCGACTTGCCGCGGTCATGCCAGCGCTTGGCATAGAGCGCGACTGCCGGATAGATCGAGACGAGCGCGAAAAGCCCGCCGATGATCCCGATCCCAGACTCGACGTCGATGGTGCCGAACAGCATGTCGAGCACGTTGGCGACGAGGCTGACGACCATCAGCACGATGATGCCCATCCACATCTGCTGCCGGCCGATGCGGCCCTCGAAACTGGTGAAAAGATACTTCCAGTCCATAGCGATCCCTCCTGGCGCAAAGCGCGCCCCCCGAAAAAGGCCCCCTTGCGACAGTATCGGGGATTCGCGGTCCCACGGAAAGAGCCGGTGATTTACCCCGAAGCGACCTTGTCGCCGACTGTCGATCGCGGCCGGCGCGTCCTGCTATACGCAGGAAAATCAAGGCATTATCCCAGTGAGATCGTGCGCGAGGCGACTGCATTTGGTACATTGCGAGAGCGATGGCGATAATGCAGGATCGCTCGCCAATACTTCTAGGTCAACTTGAAGTCACAATGGGAGGATCAAGCCGATGACTTCAACGCCAGTGTCTGAAATTGGGGACAAGTACGTTCTTCCCACCGGGACTGATGATGCGGCTCGCCTGGACGTTATCCATGCGGTCTATGGGCCGGTGAGCATAAGGGGACTGGAAGCGGCAGCCGTCAGTACGGCGGCACGCGTGGCGGACATCGGTTGCGGCACGGGCACGGTGTCCCGGTGGATGGCCGCACGCATGGGAGCCTCGGGGCGCGTGGACGCGATCGACATCGCGCCAGAACAGATCGAGGTCGCCAGAGCCGCTCCCGTCAATGCGGGTTCGGCCGCCATTCATTATCAGGTCGGCTCCGCCTATGAGCCGGGATTGCCCGAGAACGCGTTCGATGTTGTGTTCTGCAGGCTTGTGCTGTGTCACCTGAAGGAGCCGCAGAAAGCCGTGGTGCAAATGGCGAAGCTGCTGAAGCCCGGCGGCCGGCTTGTGCTGGTGGACATGGATCTTCGGGACATCTTCACCATTCCCCCATGCGCGTTCTATCAAGCTTACGTCGACGAAGTCGTCACTCCCTATCAGGCGAAGATAAATGTGGACTATTCTGTCGGATTGAGGCTGCCGCAGCTCATCGCGGCAGCCGGCCTCCGGATTGACTCTCTCGTATCGGATCAGCCGCTGTTTCGTGACGGCCCCGAGAAGCATCTCTGGGAAAAGACCTGGACCTTCGCCCTGCAGCGCGCGGCCCCGGAAGGCGTGGTGACGATGGAGCGGGGTATGCAACTGATTGCCGGAATGCAGCAGCACACCGCCAATCCGGATGTCTGGGTTGCAGTGGCAAAGATGTTTGCCGCCGTCGGTGTCAGGAGCCCGCGGTGACGGGCGCACCGCGGTCTGCGGTTAGTCGCGCAGGAGCTCGTTGATCGACGTCTTGGAGCGGGTCTTCTCGTCCACCCGCTTGACGATCACCGCACAATAGAGTGACGGGGCGGGCGACCCGTCGGCATAGGGCTTCTGCGGCAGCGAGCCGGATACCACGACCGAATAGGGCGGCACCTTGCCCATATGGACCTTGCCGGTCTCGCGGTCGATGATCTTGGTGGACTGGCCGATAAAGACGCCCATGGAAATCACCGAGCCTTCGCCGACGATCACGCCCTCGACGACTTCCGAGCGCGCGCCGATGAAGCAATTGTCCTCGATGATCGTGGGACCCGCCTGCATCGGCTCGAGCACGCCGCCGATGCCGACGCCGCCCGAAAGATGCACGTTCTTGCCGATCTGAGCGCAGGAGCCCACCGTCACCCAGGTATCGACCATGGTGCCGGTGTCGACATAGGCGCCGAGATTGACGAAGCTTGGCATGAGAATGGCGCCCGGCGCGATGTAGGCCGACTTGCGCACCACGCAATTCGGCACGGCGCGGAAACCGGCGGCGCGGAACGCCTTCTCGTCCCAGCCATCGAATTTCGACGGCACCTTGTCCCACCAGGAGCTGCCGCAAGGTCCGCCGGAAATCATGGCCATGTCGTTCAGCCGAAAGGACAGCAGCACCGCCTTCTTCAGCCACTGGTTCACCACCCAGTCGCCGTTCACCTTCTCGGCCACACGCGCCTTGCCGGAATCGAGCAGGTCGAGCGCCGCGGTCACGGCCTCGCGCACGGCGCCCCTGGTCTCGAGATTGATCTTGTCGCGGCCGTCCCAGGCCTGCTCGATGGTGGTCTGAAGATCGCTCATGCTCGCTCCTTGCCCTGATGTGCGACGATGGCGCCGAGGAACCCGGCGAGGTCGTCGGTGACGTGATGAATGTGAGTCTGGTCAACACCGCCGCTGGCGGCATTGAGATGTGCGGCGTCGCGGTTCTGGTCGGAGACGACGAGAACCGTGGTCATGCCGAGTTCGTGCGGCGCTTCGAGGTTGCGGGCGATGTCCTCGAACATGGCCGAGGTCTCCGGCCGGATGCCGGTCTGCGCGACGAACTTGCGGTAGGGACCCATCTCGGGCTTGGGGATGAAGTCGGAATGCACGATGTCGAAGATATCGCCGAAATGATGGGTGATTCCGATACGGGCCAGGACCTTCTCGGCATGGGCCACGGTCCCGTTGGTGAAGATCAGCTTGCGTCCGGGGAGCGCATGGAGGGCGTCGTCCAGGGCCTGGTTGGGCGGCACCGGCGAATGATCGATGTCATGCACATAGTCCAGGAAATCATCCGGAGCGATGCCATGCTCCGTCATCAGGCCGCGCAAGGTGGTGCCGTATTTGTAGAACATGTCCTTCTGGCGCCGCTTGGCTTCGGCATGGTCGATTCCGAGCAGCCGCGAGACGAAGTCTCCCATCTTCACGTCGATCTGGTCGAAGAGCCGGCAGGACGCCGGGTAGAGCGTGTTGTCCAGATCGAAGACCCAGGTATCGACGTGCGCGAAGCCTCTCATACGCCGGTCCGCGAGATGCGCGTGCCGACGCCATGCGGCGTCAGCAGCTCCAGCAGCACCGAATGCGGCACCCGGCCGTCCAGGATGATGACGCCCTCGACGCCGGACTTCACCACCGCAGCGGCACTTTCCACCTTCGGGATCATGCCGCCGGTAATGGTGCCGTTGGCGATGAGCTCAGGCAGATCGCCGATCTTCAATTCACTGATCAGCTGCTTGTCCTTGTCGAGAACGCCGGCGACATCGGTCAGCAGCAGCAGGCGCTTGGCCCGCGTGGCGGTGGCGATGGCGCCGGCCGCTGTATCCGCGTTGACGTTGAACGAGTCGCCGTTCCGCCCCACGCCCACCGGCGCGATCACCGGAATTGCATCGCTCTTCATGATGGTATCGAGGATCTCGGTGTTGACGCGCACCGGCTCGCCGACGAAGCCGAAGTCGATCTCCACGGTCTCTCCTGTTGCCGGATCGGTCTTCTTCTTGGTGAGTCGTTCGGCGATCATCAGATTGCCGTCCTTGCCGGAGATACCGACGGCACGGCCACCTGCCTGCTGGATCGAGGACACGATGGACTTGTTGATCGAACCGGCGAGAACCATCTCGACCACGGCCATGGTCTCGGCATCGGTCACGCGCAGGCCGTCGCGGAACTCGGCCTTCACGTCCAGCTTGTCCAGCATTTTGTTGATCTGCGGGCCGCCGCCGTGAACCACGATCGGGTTGAGGCCGCAGACCTTCAGCATCACCATGTCGCGGGCGAACTGCTGGGCCAGCTTGGGATCGATCATGGCGTGGCCGCCGTACTTCACCACGATGATCTTGTCGTCGTAGCGCTGCAGGAAGGGCAGGGCTTCCGACAGGATGCGGGCGGTCTCGTTGATCGGAATCTCGGTCATCGTCGGCTGTTCCCCAGGCGCGCGGAAATCGCCTTATAATTGATTGGCCACCGCTGCCAAGGGCCTCAGATGAGGCCCGCGATCTGGGCCCGGAGCGCGTCGATTCCCGTGCCCTTGTCGGCCGAGGTCAGATGGATCAGCGGAAAGGCCGCCGGGCGCTTGGCAATCGCCTTTGCGGTGGCCGCGGCGACCTTCTCCAGCTCTGCGGGCTTGATCTTGTCGATCTTGGTCAGGACCAGCTGGTAGGTCACGGCGGACTCGTCCAGGAGATCGAACATCTCGCGGTCGGCGGCCAGGATGCCGTGGCGGGAGTCGATCAGCACGAAGGTACGGGTGAGGCCGGGACGGCCCTGCAGGTAGCCCTTCAGCACCGACTGCCACTGCTTGACCTCCTGCTTGGAGGCCTTGGCGAAGCCGTAGCCCGGCATGTCAACCAGCACCAGCTGGTCGTTCACATTGAAGAAGTTGAGCTCGCGGGTCCGCCCTGGCGTGTTGGAGGCGCGCGCCAGTCCGTTGACGCCCGTGAGCGCATTGATCAGCGACGACTTGCCGACATTCGACCGCCCGGCGAAGGCGATCTCGACGCCGCGGACCTCGGGCAGTTGTTCCAGCTTGGCCACGCCCAGCACGAATGTCGACGGGCCGCCGAAGAGTCGGCGGCCCGCATCGATCTGGTCCTGTGTGAAGTCCGGAGTCAACTGGGCTGCTTCTTCTTGAGGAAGGGCAGGCTCTCGCGCATGTTGCCGAGGATATCCACCTCGGTGCCATGCCGTTTCATGATGTAGGACTGCTGCAGGATCGACAGCGTGTTGCTCCAGGCCCAGTAGATCACCAGGCCCGCCGGGAAGGTGCCCAGCATGAAGGTGAACAACACCGGCATCCAGTTGAACAGGCTGGCCTGAACCGGATCGGGCGGCGCGGGGTTGAGGCGCATCTGGATCCACATGGTGATGCCCATGATGATCGGCCAGATGCCGATCATCAGCATGTGCGGCGGCGTCCAGGGGATCAGGCCGAAGAGGTTGAACAGGCTGGTCGGATCGGGTGCCGAGAGATCGTGGATCCAGCCGAAGAAGGGTGCATGGCGCAGTTCGATCGAGGTCAGGATCACCTTGTAGAGCGCGAAGAAGATGGGGATCTGGACCAGCACCGGAAGGCAGCCCGACATCGGGTTCACCTTCTCCCGCTTGTACAGCGCCATCATCTCCTGCTGCTGCTTCATCTTGTCGTCGGGATAGAGATCCTTCAGCTTCAGCATCTCGGGCTGCAGCTTCTTCATCTTGCTCATCGAAGCATAGGACTTGTTGGCAAGCGGGAAGACAAGCAGCTTCACCAGAACCGTGGCGAGCAGAATTGCAACACCGAAGTTGCCGACCAGCTTCTGCAGGTAGTCGATGAGATAGAACATCGGCTTGGTCAGGAAGCGGAACCAGCCCCAGTCGATCATCAGGTCGAAGCGGTCGATCTTGTAGCGCTCGCCGATGGTGTTGATGATGCTGACCACCTTGGCCCCGGCATAGAGCTGATCCTGGTAGGAGGCGCTGGCACCCGGCGCGACCGTCATCGCTTCGCGGGCCACGTAGTTGGTCTGGTAGACGTCGCGGCCGCCCAGCTTCTCATGCGCATAGGTGGTGGTCACGGCGCGGGTCTGGTCGGGAATGGCGACGGCTGACCAGTACTTGTCGGTAAAGCCCAGCCAGCCGCCGGTACTGTCGACCCTTACCGGCTCGGTGGTTTCCGACGCATCGCTGTAGTGGACTTCCTGCAGGGCGCCATCGGCAACGCCGAGCATGCCTTCGAAGAAGACCCAGTAACCGGCGACCACCGGCGTATCCTGACGGATGACGCGCGCAAAGGGGAAGAGCGAGACGGGCTGTGCCCCGCGGTTCTCGACGCTCTGCGTGACCGAGAAGAGATAGTCGTCGCCGATGCTGATGGTGCGGGTGAAGACCAGGCCTTCGCCATTGTCCCAGGTCAGGACCAGCGGCGTACTCTCGGTCAGAGTGGCTCCCGGCGCCGCCGACCAGACCGTCTCGGGCGTCGGCAGCTTGGCGGACACGCCGCCCGCGGGAATGAAGCCCTGCTCAGCGAAGGTGGCGCCCACGGTACCGGCAGGCGACAGCAGCGTGATGGTCGGGCTCTTGGGATCGATGGTCTCGCGGTAGCGCAGCAGATGCAGGTCATCGACCTGCGCGCCCTTGAGGTTGATCGATCCGCTGACGAAACCAGCACCGGCGGTTCCCGGCACCTGGCCGGCCGGTGCGCCCGATGACGGTGCAGTGGGGGTCGCGGGTTGCTGTCCTGTTGCCTGCTCCGCCTGCCGGGCCTGCTCGGCCAGCCTGTCCGCCTGAGGCTTGGCATAGAAGTACTGCCAGCCGAAGATGATCGCCATCGACAGCACGATGGCCAGGATGAAGTTCTTGTTGTCGTGTTTCATGATTGGTCTTTCTCGACCGGACGGCGCGGATGATGCAGCCGCTTCAGGGCGGAGGTGAAGTCTTTTTCGAGGTCGGCATAGGCCCTTGCGAAGGCGGGCTGCCGGCCGATCAGCACGTAGTCGTGACCCGGCAGGGCCGCCGCTGCCAGATGCTGGCGCGCAATCTCGCGCAGCCGGCGCTTGACGCGATTGCGCACCACGGCATTGCCGAGTTTCTTGGTGGCGGTGAAGCCGACCCGCGGGCTCCCCTCATCGCCGCGATTGCGGGCCTGTAAGGTCAGGCCGGGCATGGCGGCATAGGACGCCCTGGCGGCGGCAACGAAATCCTGCCGACGCTTGAGGCGCTCCATGGATTTCGTGATCCGGCCCTTAGGCCGACAGGCGCTTGCGGCCCTTGGCGCGGCGGCGGGCCAGGACATTGCGGCCGCCAACGGTCGCCATGCGGGCCCGGAAGCCGTGACGGCGCTTGCGGACGAGTTTGGAGGGCTGGTAGGTGCGCTTCACAGTGAGAACTCCGTAAATGGCTCAGGGCCAATGATTTCAATAACATGTCCCGGGATCGCGGGGACCCGCCGGGCACGCCCTGAGACGAATTGCTGCCGCTTCAGGAATTGCGCCGCGCATATAGGGTGAAAAGCCCCGGAAAGTCAACGCACCGTGCCGTCGCGGACGCCCGGGGGCGCACGGGGCTTGAACATGTGTCACGAGCCGGTGAGGCCCCCTACCGCAGGATGACAAACTGGCGCATGAAGCGGCATGGTCCATTTCAGCGCAAACACCGCCAGATCCGCACGCGCGCGGCTGAAGCGCTGGCTTCCCGTCCTGGTCCTGGGCAGTGCGCTTCTGGCCTTCTATCTCGCCGGGCTGCAGCGCTATCTCAGCTTCGAGTCCTTTGCGGCCCATGAGCTGCAGATCCAGGACTTCGTCGCCCGTCACCTGATGCTTTCGGTGCTGATCTACATGGCGGTCTATGTCGCGGTTGTGGCCCTGTCGCTGCCCGGTGCGGCGGTCATGAGCATCACCGGGGGCTTTCTGTTCGGCTGGATGCTGAGCGCTCCGGTCACCGTGGTCGCCGCGACCC
>JAPLOT010000397.1 GCA_026400595.1 Alphaproteobacteria bacterium
ATTGGGAGCTGTAATGACTAGGCGACCATAGCGGATTGTTAGTAGCCCCAGCGATTGCCATTCGCGCATCACCGACCCAACCGTGGTACGCGAGACATTTGCCATGGCCGCTATGTCTTCCTGGCTCGCATCCACCTCGACAGGCCCCATGTTCGCGTTCGCGCCAGACCGGCAAGGTCCGCTCTCGGTGTCGCAAATCGCTCAGTTTTCTGAACTGAGTATCCTCGGCAATCCGCCGATTGCTCGGGTAATGGACTGGGCAGCGGCCGCCAACGTCATCAGGTTGGAGCGTTGCAGTCCAACGCGATCATCGTTGACGGCGTGGAAGATCATTAAGTTGATATGGACACAAGAACGAATTTCGGGGGCATTCACCTGAGCTCGAGCCTGTACCGAACATAGCGGTAACCCGCATAACCGACCGTCCATTCTGATCGCACATTGTGTCCTTGCCGCTTCAGTGTCGAGATGTGACGTGATAGTGCGTGGCACCTGTAGAGGATGAAGGCTTCAATGCGCGATATGCTACCCCGCCTGTGCAGATGAGCGAGTATGGTGGCATCCATCGAAGGGACAGCAGACGCCGCGCGGCCAGTTTCCAGCGTCTCATTGTTATGACGAAGTTCGCCGAAGGTCACGGTGGATGCCAGCTTAATTGCCATGGTGAGCATGGAAATACAGGAACATCCGGCGCAATCGAGTTACACTTTGTTGAGGTTAGAGGCAGCTAGAGCGCTAGGGCAAGGCAGCGCGATCGCAAGCCTGCTCGTCGCTGCAGCCTAACACTTAGGCGGACCCTGGCTAGCCATCAGCCGACCTTGTGCTGACCGCTTCGGAAGGCGTAGCTATAGGCATGACAAACGACAGTCTTCCTCCTCCTACACCTGACTATCTGATCCAGCAGCGTGTCCATCAGGAGATTGCGAAGGGCAAACCCGTCGATGTGGATCGTTTGGCCGTCGAGCTGCTGAAAACGCTGACCGACTTAACGCTTGAGCACATTGCTAGTTCAGTGACTGCGAAGGTTGCGGCTGCCAAGGGAACGGTTGTCGGGTCGCGGGCAGTGAAGGATCGGCTGCGGCTTGAACCTCAACAGGAGGAGGAGCGCGGCAAGGTAATCCTGTTCCCTTCGAGAACAGCGCCAGAGACAAGATAGCGGTCCCGGAGTGGTGCATTCGTGAATGCCGGCTTCACAACGACAGTGAGCCGCGCTCAAGCCCTGTTCCAAGCCCGTCTTCCGACTGGCGCCGAACCCGTCAGTGCACTAACATTCAACCCGGATCACCCAATGGGGGCTGATCAGGTGGCGATGTAAGATGCGGTTTGATCAGGCCTCATTGGCAATGCTGCAGCGCACCAAGCGTTATGTTGAAGGCCGCTGCTTTGAATGCGATGCTGTCCTGCACGTGGATCTGGGATCGGTGATCGCCGCCCACGGCGAGAGCGCTACGTTGGCGAAGGTGGGCTACACTATCCTTTGCCCAGTCTGCGAGGCGGCTGGACTGTACCTGAGGGAATCGCCAGACCTCGGCGAGCTACCCCAGAAGAGCTACGCGCCGCATCCTACGATGGTGGCCCACGGCTGAGAGACGGCCAACTCCAGAGGAGGTTGGCCGCGTTTTCATGTTTTTTGAACCAGAGCTGAGCTCCCATCAGACGGGGGCGCCGCGAGCTCTGGCCGAACTGACGCTGATTAGCGCTGCCCGTCGTAGGGGCTGTTGCACCGGTATTTCCTCTTGCCCTTGCCAATGAACGTATCGGTGCTGGCATTGCAGGATCTGATCCTCATTGTTGCCTAAAGACATACTTCAAGTCGGACCGCTTCAAGGGAGTGGATCATCAGGATTGACACGCGGGCAAGTCACACCGCCGGCTCTTGCTGCGTTGACCACTACCCTTGGGCATGCGCTGTTTCTTGAATTTCTTGTAGCTGCCGGCGTCATTCGATTTCTTGTAATTGCGAGCATTGACCGACTTGGCGCGGCGGATTGACTGCTTTTTGGCAGCCTTGCTGCGCTTCACGTCCTCGATCGCAATCGTGTTCTTGCGCCTTTTGTCCTTTTTGGCGCGAGGCTCGAATTCACGGATCCGACGATCAATCGACTGACCTTGCGACGTCTTGCCGCGAAGGCGCTTCGCAGGCTTCGCCAGATTGTTCTCTGCGTTGAACTCGGACTCGGCCTGCCTGTCCCTCAACTTGCGGCCCGGTTGCTTCTTCAGGCCTTCGAGCGTCGCCTTCCGAACTTCCTTTGCGGAGCGCGTGTCCGCGCCAAGCCGAGTCGAGGCCTGGTTGCCCCCGAAATTCTTGGGCTTTCTGCTGATCCTGTTGCGGTCGTCGCTCTTGATGCCGTGCTTGAACGTCGACCTATCGAAACTGCTCAGCTGATTCCGGTCGAACTTCATCTTTCGGCGGTCGACATTCTTCCAGTCGACGTCGTTGATGCGTAGCTTGCCGTGGAAGCGCCGATTATTGAAGCAGTTGTTGCAATCAATGTAGACGTCATTGCCCCAGTCACGACCCCAGTGGCCGCCGCGGAAGCCATCATCCCAATCCACGATGCCGACCCAGATTGCGCCGGTCACCACGCCTGCAAAGAAGGGAGCAATCGGGCTGTAATAGTAAGGATAAGGATCCGGATAGTACGCGACGGGCCGGTAGATATAGTCTTCCTCGTAGAGCATCTCCGGCTGGTATTGCGGGATATAGATGACTTCGGTGCTCGCCGGTTGAATGATGATATTGTCATTCTCTTCGACGACCTTCACCTTGTCATCTGTCTTGATGATGCCTTCGGCGACGGCCTTCTCGCGCAGCTGCTGAATTGCAGCAATTACGTCCTGTTGCTGGTTGACAATTGCCTCGCCGAGCTGTTGCGT
>JAPLOT010000574.1 GCA_026400595.1 Alphaproteobacteria bacterium
CGATGAACCGGGCGCCACGCCGTAGCGCTCGACCATGGCGCGCGCGGCGGAAGCCAGCATGACGCCGGGCCGGTCGTTGTTGGCAAAGGCGATGGGGCACTCGATGGCGCCCGTGGCGAGGATCACCTGGTGGGCGCGGACCTTCCACAGGCGCTGGCGCGGCGTGCCGGCGGCCAGCAGCGCCGGGTCGTGATCGGCGAGGCGCTCGAAGAGCATCACATAGTTGTGGTGCCAGTGGCCGACCGCGGTGGTGCGGGTGAGCACATGGACGTTCTCGGCCGCGGCGAGGGCCGCTGTCTTCCCCGTCACCCAGTCAAGCTGGGATGCCTCGCCGATGGTGCCGCCGGAAATGTCGGCAAGGCCGCCGAACCGTGGGTTCTCGTCGGCGATGATGACACGGGCGCCCGTGGCCGCCGCGGCTTCCGCCGCCGCAAGCCCCGCTACCCCGCCGCCGATCACCAGCACGTCGCAATGGGCGTGGAGATGCTCGTAGGTGTCGGGATCGCGGCCCTCGGGCGCCTTGCCGAGGCCCGCCGCGCGCCGGATGAAGGGTTCGTAGACATGCTTCCAGAAGGCCTTCGGCCACATGAAGGTCTTGTAGTAGAAGCCGCCCGGGATGAAGCGCGAGAAACTGTTGTTGATGGCGCCGACGTCGAATGTCAGCGAGGGCCAGCGGTTCTGCGAGACGGCGGTGAGGCCCTCGTGCAGTTCCACCTGGGTGGCGCGCAGGTTGGGTTCGTGGCGGGCGCCGTCGCCGACGCCGATCAGCGCGTTCATTTCCTCGGCACCGAGGCCCACCACGCCGCGCGGGCGGTGATACTTGAAGCTGCGGCCGAAGACGCGCTTGCCATTGGCCAGCACCGCCGCAGCGACCGTGTCGCCTGCGAAGCCGGTCATCGGCTTGCCGTCGAAGGAGAAGTGAATCTTTTTCGACCGGTCGATCAGGCGGCCGCCGGCCGGCAGGCGATAGGGCTTGCTGGTCATGACTTGGCCTCCGCCTTCAGCCGGTCGCGGAAATACTCAGCCCACGGACCTTTGGCCTGTTCCATGAGGTCCTTCGGCGGCAGCTCGGTGATGCCGTAGAAGGCCTTGAACTCGAGCGCCACCGTATCGCGCGCCGCATGGAACCACTTGCCGCAGCCGCGGTCGCAGCGCCAGCGTTCGAAATGCAGGCCCTTGGGGTTGAAGCGGATGAAGAGATAGTCGCGCTGCGCCTCGTCGCTGACATGCGCGGGATCGCTGGTGGCGGGGCGGCGGACATGGGCCTGGCCGCCGGCATGGAAATCCGTCTCGTCGCCTTCAGCGCCGCAGACAGGGCATTTGAGAACGAGCATCTTGCGTACTCCTAGTGCGCCACAGCGGCGGCGACGCTTTCGTCGATGAGGCGGCCCTCGACGAAGCGGTTGAGGCCGAAGGGTTCGGCGATGGGATGCGGGCGGTCGTTGGCGATGGTGTCGGCGAAGACAAAGCCCGAGCCGGGGATGGCCTTGAATCCGCCGGTGCCCCATCCGCAGTTCACGTAGAGTCCGTCGACCGGCGTCTTGGAGATGATCGGCGAGCGGTCTCCGGTCATGTCGACGATGCCGCCCCAGAGCCTGAGCATGCGCAGGCGCGAGATGATCGGGAAGGTCTCGACCAGCGCCGTCACGGTATGTTCGAGCGCCGGGAAGGAGCCGCGCTGCGAATAGTTGTTGTAGGGATCGGTGCCGCCGCCGATCACAAGCTCGCCCTTGTCGGACTGGCTGATGTAACCATGCACCGTATTGGCCATGACGACGCAGTCGATCACCGGCTTGATCGGCTCGGAGACCAGCGCCTGCAGGCACTGGCTCTCGATCGGCATGCGTACACCCGCCATGTCCATGATGGTGGAGACATGGCCCGCGGTGACCACGCCGATCTTCTTCGACAGGATCGTGCCGCGCGTGGTCTCGAGCCCCGTGACCTTGCCGCCGTCGCGCAGGATGCCGGTGACCTCGCAGTTCTGGATGATGTCGACGCCCATGGAATCGGCGCCGCGCGCGTAGCCCCAGGCCACCGCGTCATGACGCCCCGTGCCGCCGCGCGGCTGGTAGTAGGCGCCGAGGATGGGATAGCGGCAGTTGGGATCGTCGTTGATGATGGGGACGATCTCCTTGACCTCGGCCGGCGTGACCATGCGGCAGTCGAGGCCGGCGAGGCGGTTGGCGTGCGCCGTGCGCTTGAAGGCGCGGAACTCGTGCTCGGTCTGGCACAACATGACGACGCCGCGCGGGCTGAACATCACGTTGAAATTGAGTTCCTGGGAAAGGCCTTCGTAGAGCGACCGGGCCAGCTCATAGATGGCGATCGAGGCATCCTGAAGGTAATTGGAGCGGATGATGGTGGTGTTGCGCCCGGTGTTGCCGCC
>JAPLOT010000438.1 GCA_026400595.1 Alphaproteobacteria bacterium
GGGGGCATGATGCTGGCCTGCATCCTCTCACCGATCGGGCGTTGGCTGTCTCTCGTCGGTGCGGTGTTCGCAGCCCTCGGAATTGTCTACCGCAAAGGTCGGGGCGCTGTCATGGGCGCCAAACGTCAAGATCGGCAGCGAAAAGGAACAATCTGGGTCGTGCCAGGTAAGGTCGGTTACCCTACAGGTCTGCAGCATGGCGAGCGCTGAAAACTTTCGGCGGCTCCCGTAGCAATGCCTCGGGAATGCGCGCCCTGACTTCGTCCTGGAAGAGCTTGATCCGCGCCTCCTTGCGGGACAAATATCCAGTACCATAGCCGAGTGAGGCGAGGCCCGCTTGTGTGCCTTCGACCAGCCCCACATCCTCCCTTCCGACCTGAAGATTGATCCTCTGATTGAGCCAACGTGCAGCACGCATTTCGCGGCGGTTGTCTTCGAACGCATAGGCCCGCGCACGCGCGTAACACTTTCCTGGCGCAACGGGCATGATCTGGAAATAGCCGATCTGGTCCGGATAGATGTCGAAGGCAAGGTTCGGGAAGGTGCTGTAATAGAGCCATGCCCTCTGCCGTTCCTCCGGCAGATGATTGACCTTCGGCAGCAGTTTCAGGTAATGCCGCTCGCTCCAGCTCGACTTGGCGCCGGGCTCGCAGAGTTGCCCGCCGCCGCGGCTGGTGCCGTTTCCCAGGATCTCGAGGCTGTAGGTCGTGCCATAGAGGCGCTGAAGCCCGGGATGGCCGATTGGCACGTGATAAGCCTCGCTGTTGTTTTCGACCGCCACTTTCCAATCCGCAGAGATCGGCGTGATGCTGTGTACCCCGAAGGGGGTCATCTGTTCGATGCGGTAATGGCTGAGAGGTTCGCGTAGGGGAGCCAACTCCTCAGCGACCGAAGGACCGCCAGAAAGAAAACGGATGAAGATGAGGCCAAGGAAGATCTCCATTTCCACTGGCTTCAGCCCGAACTGGCTTCGGTCGAAACCCTCAAAGCTTGCTTCGCTGGGCACTCCGATCAAGCGGCCACTGAGATCATAGGACCAGCCGTGATAGAGGCAGCGCACCAGTCTTTCGCAGCGGCCCTGGTGGCCGTCGAGCAGCCTGTAGGCGCGGTGCCGGCAAACATTGTGAAAGGCCCTCAGCTCGCCGTCATCGCTACGCATGACGATTGCCGTCTGATCAAGAAGGTCAAAGCGCAGATAGCTGCCCGGTTCCCTCACTTCGCTGACATGGCCCACCAGTTGCCAGCTGCGCAGAAATATCTCTTCACGCTCCCTCAGAAAGAAGTCCTGACTGTTGTAGCACCAAGCGGGGAGCGTCTCCCAGGGACCATCCATCGCATCCTCCACAGTCGATACTACAATCCGTATACAGAGGACAGCTGCGCTCCGTATGAAAAACATGCCCGACGAAGCTTCGATGCGCAAGGGGAGGGGAAGGCATGTACTGTCTCACAGATCGCCCCGCATCCCTTGCATCGCCGCTGCTCCTTGCAGTTGGGGAGATTGCAGCGGGCTCCTCGTGTCTGTATCGAGACTTGGTGAGTGCATCACGCCGATGCTCGTCGATGGCAGCAGTGGCAAGGGTATCGCTTCCGAGCCCATTGACGGTCTCCGCATGGTTATGCACCGTCAGGTCTTGAGCGTGCGCGACGTCGTGAAAGCGTCACTCCGCGAAAACGTTTCCACCCGACGGCGCGCTGAGCGCCCAGATCGGCGATGATTCGCATCGCCGCATTGCGGCCAGGCGCGCCGGACACACCGCCGCCCGGATGCGTGCCCGATCCACAAAGGTAGAGGTTGCCGATCGGAGTTCGATATTGCGCCGCGTCGGGATGCGGACGCAGAGAAAAAATCTGATCGAGATCATGGCGACCGTGAAAGATGTCGCCCTCGGTTAGCCCAAACACTTCCTCAAGATCCAGCGGCGACAACACCTGCCGCGCCACAATGAGGTCGGGGAGGTTTGGGATGTGCCGTGCCACGTGTCTCACAACGGCGTCGGCAACCCGTTCCTTGATCTGCTTCCAGTTTCGTCCATCGGCCAGCCGATAAGGAAAGTACTTGCACAATAAGCTCATGACATGATGTCCCTGAGGCGCCAGGCTGTGATCCTGGCTCGAGGGGATCAGCATGTTGACATAAGGCGCTTCGTGAATGTCGCCGTCGCAGGCGGCGCGATAGCCAGCCTGGATTTCGGCACGGCTCGGATAGATATACAGCGCCGATGCGCGCGCGATCATGTTTTCCTCGGCATTGAGACCCGCGAACTCGGGCGCACCGGCGAGCGCCAAGTTCATGCGCAGCGAGGCGTGCCCGTAGCGCAAATGTGCGATATCATCTGCGAACTGATCGGGGAGATGCTCGCGCCCCACCATCTTGAGGAAGGTTCGCTTGGGATCGGTGTTGGCGACAACGATGCGACTACGGATTTCCTCGCCGTTCTCGAGGCGGACGCCTGTTGACTGGCCACTATCAATCAGGATGCGCGCTACCGGCGCCTCGCAACGAAACTCCACGCCATATTCGGCACCGGACCTCGCCATCGCTTGTGTGATTGCCCCCATTCCGCCCTTCGCGAGACCCCAGCTGCCGCGCCGCCCTTGGAACTCACCAAGTGCGTTTTGGAACAGCGGGACCGCCGATCCGGGAGCTTCCAGGCTGGCGAAGTTACTGGAGACGCAATGCCCAAGAAACTCGTTGCGAACCCGTTCACTCTCGAACCAGCGCTCCGCCAAACTGGTCGCGGAAGAGGTGAAGAGCTGCATCAGGAAGTGCCGATCCTCTGCCGAAAGCTTACGAAACGCACGTCCCGCTGGCAGCAAGCGGGTGAGATCGAGGGCGCCACCACCGAGAGGCGGCGGTTCCTTGAGCCATTGTGCCCGCAGCACTTCGCCTACTCGCGCCACCGTCTTGTAAAAGTGGACCGTGGCGTCATAGTCACGATTGGAGTGCCGGCCATAGACCATGCGGTCATGGGTCTCGTCGCCAGTCAGCAGCATCGGCTCACCCTCCGAGAACATGTAGAGGGCGCCCTTGTGCGCAATGGTCTCATAGCCGTGTCGTTCAAGTTCAAGATCAGCAATCACCTCCGGTCGTAGCAGGCTAACGGTGTAGGAGGCGATTGAGTTACGATAGCCCGGATGAAATTCCTCGGTGACCGCAGCGCCTCCCAAAATTGCCCGGCGCTCCAGCACCAGAACCCGCAATCCGGCCTTGCCGAGATAGGCCGCCGTGGTCAGGCCATTGTGACCGCCACCCACCACGATCGCATCGTATGTCATTGTAGGTCCTCTCGGGTGGTCACTGACTTGTGCGCATTCCTCGGTTTGGCTGGGAAAGGGCGGGGTCGTCTGAAATTCGGAGAGCGGTCGGAAACTCGATCACAGCCAATCGGTCTGCCGCTGCCGCTCCTCCGATCGTCGCAGTACTCATCGAACACTACGGCAGTTCCATCTGTCGGGAAGCGGTCTTCCATGATCTCTTCCTGCGTGAAAGTCGCTGCAGGATCCTTCACACTGAGCGATCTCATTTTACGGAGTCCACTGCTGCGTAGTACTTCCTGAGATAGGTCGGCACGTCCCAAGTGGTGACAGTGCCTTTGGCGATGAAGAACACATCGCCCGCAACGAAGGTCTGACGCGTGCCGTCCGTGGTTGTGATGCTCACCCCGCCATCGAGGACTTGCACGAACTCATGTGACGGAAAGGCAAAGGGCTCGGACGTGTAAGCCTCTGTATCCCAGAGACCC
>JAPLOT010000378.1 GCA_026400595.1 Alphaproteobacteria bacterium
GCCAACAGCTTCACGGCTCCTATCCAGCACAGGATCGCGGTCAATGTCTCCGCGGCGATGATTGCCGCATAGGCGACCGTCTGAAGCATTGTGTTGTCGATGGCGCGGTACTTGATCGTCGAGTCCGGAAACACGGTATCCATGCGCATGACATGCTGCACGAAGGCCCAGTTGGTCCCGTAGTCCGTGATGTTTCCGAATGCGACGAGGCTGGCAAACAAGGCGATTGCCGCGACACACGCTACCTTGGACAGTCGGAGGATCATCATGGCATGCCTGAGTCGATTCAGCGAAAAGCCAGTGGCGGAGGGGGAGGGATTCGAACCCCCGGAAGGCTTTCACCTTCAACGGTTTTCAAGACCGCCGCAATCGACCGCTCTGCCACCCCTCCGGAACGGACCTGAATGTGCCGCTTGTAGCAGCGCTTGCGGCCGCGTCAAGACAGCCCCCGTCAGTCGGCGTAGGAGGGGTCCTGGCTGTCGAGAATGCGCTTCATTTCTTCGAAATGGGCCAGGAACTGTTCGCGGTCGGCCTCCCACTCCTGGGCGGTCCTTTCGGCCACGGCCGCTGTCATGACATGCAGCTTGCGCCCGGTCTGATAAGCCAGCACCAGGTTGCTGCAGGCGCGCTCCAGGTAATAGGTCAGATCGAAAGCTTCTGCGACGGTCGATGCGCAGACCAGAATACCATGATTGCCCATCATCATGATCTGCTTGTTGCCCATCAGGGCGGCGATGCGATCGCCTTCCTCGGTGGTATTCGCCATGCCGCCGTAGTCCATGTCGAAGGCAATACGGTTGTAGAAACGGGCCGTGTTCTGGTCGATGGGCAGAATCTCCGGATCGGTCAGCGAGGCCAGCACCGTGCCATAGGTCGGGTGAAGATGGATGATGCAGCGCGCCTGGGGCAGCGCCGCATGCAGCCTGCCATGCAGGCACCAGGCGGTGAGGTCCGGCGCGTCGGGCCGGTTCATCGTTTCGCTGTCGGTCGAATCGAGCAACAGAAGTTCGGATGCCTTGATCCGCGAAAAATGACGCCACCGGGGATTCATCAGAAAGGTCTTGCCATCCCGCGATACCGCCAGGCTCAGATGGTTGGCGACAGCTTCGTGCCAGTTGTAGTGAGCGGCCAGTCTAAATGCCGCCGCAAGGTCGACACGCAATTGCCATTCGTCGGCTTCATGAGACGTGACGGTCTTGAGGGATGCGACATTGCCCATCTGGGACTCCTCTGAAAAGCCAAGCAAAGATAGCCGAACAGCGCGACGCGGGCAATGCGCCCCGGCAGGGCCGGCACTGCCGGGCACGCGGGTGTCAACCGCAACCCGCCAGGCTGACTTGCCGGCGCATCGGCGCTGGCGCCGCAAGCATTCAGGGCGGCGGTATTGGGAGAGCGGCCGGACCTTCTGCCATGCCTCTTGCCCTTCGAACATCTTTATGGTCACTGGTGCGCGCCGTAAGGCTGCTGGCCGGGGGGCTGCAAGCTGCCGATCGATGAACTTCAATCAGGTCAGTTGATCACGATGACGAACCTCCGCGCGCTCCTTGTCCTCGCCTTTCTCTTCGTTCCCGCACAACTTACGGCACAGACGCTCGAAAACCTTCCCTTCGACAAGCAGCTGCAACTGGCCAAGGTGGGCGACGTCGACGCGCAGTTCGCGGTCGGCCTCGCGTATGAAACCGGCAGGTCGGGTCAGCCCGACGAAGCCGAGGCCGCCAAGTGGTACCGCCAGGCCGCCCTGCAGGGGCAGGTCGACGCGCAGTATCGTCTCGCCAAGCTGGTGACGAAGGGCACCAAGGGGTTGAAGAAGGATCCGGCAACCGGACTGAAACTCTTCGCGGATGCCGCCGCCAAGGGTTATGCCCCGGCCATGAACGCGCTCGGCCTGATCTACCAGACAGGCCAGGGTGCAACTGTGGATCCGAAGAAGGCAGCGGAATGGTACCGCAAGGCTGCCGATCTCAAGTTCGCCGAGTCCGAGAACAATCTCGGCATGCTTTACCTTGAGGGCAAGGGCGTGGGACGGGATCTGGGGGAAGCTTTCAAGCTCTTTGAGCGGGCCGCCGCACAGGGGGACGGCTGGGCCCTGAACAATCTTGGTGGCATGTATGAGATGGGCTGGGGCTCCCCTCCGAACCGCGACAAGGCGCTCGACCTCTATCGCCAGGCGCTAGCAAAGGGAATTGTCTCGGCACAGGCCAACATCGATCGTGTCTCGACCCCGCCTGCGTCCCCCTGAATTTCATTAACCATATCTGCCAACGCAATATTCACTCTCGCGGCGCAAAGACTTTCGCTGTGGGAAATTTGACACGCCCCGGGACGGCAAGCCTTGTGCGTGGAGTGGGATGCGATGCGTCGGTTGGGAATCGTTCCAGTGCTTCTGGTGTCCGTCGGGCTGGCGCTGACTGGCTGCGCCAAGAGCGAGAAGAAGGCAGCGCTCGATCCCTTTGCCGGAACCGGCAGCCCAGTTTACAAGGGCAAGGGCCCGGTGCCTTGGGGCGGGGGCCGCTATCATGTCGGGAAACCATACCAGGTCGCCGGCCGTTGGTTCACGCCGAAGGAACAGCCCAATTATGACAAGGAAGGCATGGCCTCCTGGTACGGCGAAGCCTTCAATCGCCGAAAGACTTCCAATGGCGAGTGGTTCGACATGACCCGTCTCACCGCTGCGCATCCGACACTTCCACTGCCGAGCTACGTGAAGGTCACCAATCTGGACAACGGTAGGGAAGCCGTGGTGCGGGTCAATGATCGCGGTCCCTTTGTCGGGACCCGCATTATCGACCTTTCCAAACGGACGGCAGAAGTTCTCGATTTCAAGAAGAAGGGAAAGGCAGAGGTCCGTGTCCAGTACATCGGCCCGGCTCCCCTGGACGACAATGGTTCCCATCTCATGGCCATGAACACGGAACTTGAGAGGGGAACGCCGATGCGCAAGATGATTGCCTCGGCTGACCGCCGGCACCGGAAGTCATCGCCGGACGCCGTCGAGGTTGCGACCGCCAGGCCGGCGAAAGCCAGGAAGCCTGCAGCGCAGCTCGCGTCCTACGAGGCGCCGCAGCCAGTGGCCACGCCCGAGATGGCGGCCGAAACAATCCATGAGAACTCGTACTTCGTGCAGATTGGGTCGTTTGCCGACTATGAAAATGCCGAGCAGGCCCGCGCCGTTTTCGCCAATGTCTGGCCGGTTCAGTTCGTCGAGATGTCCGGCAGCCAGGGCACGGTCTACCGTGTCAGGCTTGGCCCGATCGCATCCTCCGAAGATGCAGAGACTGCCCTGGAAAGCGCCGTGGCGTCCGGATTCCCGGACTCGCATGTGGTGCGCACCCAGGCCATGCAGGCCGCCCTGCAGTAAAAGAGGGCAGCGCGCCTGCTGCGTTGCATTCCCCGCTGAAGGCAATTACCCTTGCAAAGGGGCACAAGGCGGTCGGATGCAACGAATTCTCTTATCGATCTGGTTGATTCTGGCAACTCTTTCGGTGGCACCTGCGTGCGTGCATGCGCAGGACACACCATTCGAGACGACGATTCCACACGCCATCCTTCTCGACGCACGCACTGGCAAGGCGCTTTTCGAGAAGGGTGCAGATATCGCAATCCCGCCGGCAAGCATGAGCAAGCTGATGACCATGATCATGGTCTTCGAAGCGCTCAAGGCAGGAAAGATGACGCTCGATCAGGAGGTCCTCATCAGCGAGGATGCCTGGCGCCGCGGCGGTGCTTCCTCGGGCGGTTCCACCATGTATGCCGAACTCAATTCGAAGGTGAAATTGTCCGATCTGATCCAGGGCGTGATTGTCCAGTCGGCCAATGATGCCTGCATCGCCATTGCGGAAACCATCTCTGGCAATGAACCCGCCTTTTCCGATCGCATGACCAAGCGGGCGCAGGAGCTTGGCTTCGCAAGCGCCAGTTTCCGCAATGCAACGGGACTGCCGGACCCGGACCATCGCGTGAGCGTGCGCGACCTCGCCGGCATGGCGCGTTACATCATCGTCAGTTTTCCAGAATACTACCACTACTACAGCCAGCCGAGCTTCACCTGGAACAAGATCAACCAGTCCAACCGCAATCCGCTTCTGAAGGACTATCCGGGGGCCGATGGCATGAAGACCGGCTACACGAAAGAGGCTGGCTATGGCCTCGTCGGCTCCGCGACGCGTGGCGACCGGCGCCTGATCATGGTGCTGGCCGGGGCGAAGTCGATCAACGAGCGAAAACTGGAAGCGCAGAAGCTGCTGGACTGGGGTTTCAGCCAGTTCAAGACCTTTGAAGTCTATGACAAGGGTGAGCGCGTCAGCCGAGCCACGGTTTGGGGAGGCGTCAAGCGGCGCGTCGGGTTGCAGGCGACGGAGTCGGTTTCAGTAACCCTTACCCCGGCAGAACAAGCCATCGTCGAAGTGAAACTCGCGTATGATGGGCCCCTCATTGCACCAGTCGAGCAAGGCCAGAAGGTCGGGAAGCTGCGCTTCATCGTCGACGGCGTTGTTCTGGACGAGGTCCCGGTGGAGACGTCGGAAGCGGTTGAAGCTGACCCGTCCATGTGGTCGCGTGCGCTCGATAGTCTGCTGATCATGGTATTCGGGAGCTGACATGCCAGGCCTCTTCATCACCTTCGAAGGCGGGGAGGGGACCGGCAAGTCCACGCAGGTCGCCCGGCTGGCCGAGCGACTCTTGGTCCAAGGCGGCAAGGTGACGATCACCCGCGAGCCCGGCGGAACGCCGGCGGCGGAGCAGCTCCGCGGCCTGCTCGTATCCGGCGAGACGGGCCGCTGGTCCGCGACGGGCGAGGCGCTGCTGAACTATGCCGCTCGAGAGTCTCACTTGACCGATCTGATCCGGCCGGCTCTGGCCAAGGACCATGTCGTGTTGTGCGACCGCTTCATGGATTCGACCCGGGCCTACCAGGGCTATGCCGGCGGCTGCAGCATGGCGCTCATCGATGCTCTCGAAGAGGGTGTGGTTGGCGCGACCCGGCCGGACCTGACTCTGATCTTCGATCTCGATCCGGAGCAGGGATTGCTCCGGGCACGGAGCAGGGGTGATAGCGAGGACCGCTACGAGCGCAAGGGGGTGGACTTTCACCGCCGCCTGCGCAGTGGATTCCTGGACATTCTCGATCGCGAGCCAAAGCGCTGCAGGCTTGTCGAGGCGGGGCGTCCCGTCGATGACGTGTCGAACCAGGTCTGGTCCATCGTCAGCGGGCGACTGTGATGGCGGAGGAAACACCCGACCCGCGCGAAGTGGAATGGCATCCCCGCCGGCGCGTTGTGCTATATGGTCATGAGGCAGCTGAAACGCGCCTCCTGCAGGCCGTGCAGTCCGGCAAGCTTCATCATGCCTGGTTGATCTCGGGTCCACGCGGCATCGGCAAGGCGACCTTGGCCTATCGCTTTGCACGCTACCTGTCCCAGCCCCCATCGCACCTGTCGCAAACCACGCTCGCCGTGCCCGAGGACGCCCAGTCGGCGCATCTTCTGGCCGCCGGGGCACATCCGAACATCTTCGTGCTGCAACGGGCCATGGATCAGCGCGCCAAGCGCCTGAAGACGGAGATCGCCGTGGATGATGCGCGCGAGGCGATCAGCTTCACCGGCATGACTTCTGCCACTGGCGGGTGGCGCATCGTTATCGTCGATTCCGCTGACGACTTGAACCTGTCTTCAGCCAATGCCCTGCTGAAGATGATCGAGGAACCGCCGCCCCGCAGCCTCATCCTGATCGTCTGCCACCAGCCGGGGCGCCTGTTGCGCACGATCAGGTCACGCTGCATCCATCTGCATCTGGCGCCGCTGTCGGAGGCAACGGTCTTGCAGGTTCTCCGCACCCTGCCCGAAAAGGGCGTCAAGGCCGATGACGCCACGCGCCGCCTCGCCGCCAGCCTGTCACGCGGAAGTCCTGGGCGGGCGCTCGACCTGGTGGGATCGAAGGGCGCTGCCGCCTTTGTCGATCTTCAGTCGCGGCAAAAGCTCACCCCGGCAGGTTGCGTCGAGCTTGCGGCTCCCTTTGGCGGCCGGGTTGCGGCCGAGGACTATGCCGTCTTCTGTGAACTCCTGACCGGCTGGGTGGCGAACAAGGCGCGGAAATCGGCTCTTCTCGGCGGGGGCGACGCCCTGGCCCGGGCCCATGACGACATCGTCTATTCCCTTCGCCAGGCAGATGCCCTAAATCTCGACCGCCGCCAGACGGTCACCGACGCGCTGATGCGGGTCGAAGAGGCGCTGAAGGCCTCCTGAAGTTCACGATAGAAGCGACATGTCGAAACCGAAGTTCTACACGACCACGGCCATACCCTATGCCAATGGCGCGCCGCACATCGGCCACGCCTATGAGCGGATTGCCACGGATGCCATCGCGCGGTTCAAGCGTCTCGATGGCTATGACGTTCTCTTCGTCACCGGCATGGATGAGCACGGTCAAAAGATGCAGCAGACGGCAGCCCGGGAAGGTCTGACGGCCATGGCGCTTGCCGATCGCACGGCGAAGCAGTTCGAAGACATGGGCGAGGAACTGAACGCCCGCGCCGACGACATCCTGCGCACGACGTCGGAGCGGCACCGCATTTCCGTCCAGGACGTCTGGCGCCGGATGGCCGCCAAGGGCGACATCTATCTGTCGAAGTATTCCGGCTGGTATTCGGTTCGTGACGAGGCCTTCTACGGCGAGGACGAAACCGAGGAACGCGACGGCCGCCGCTTTGCCGTCAAGACCGGCACGCCAGTCGAATGGGTGGAGGAAGAAAGCTACTTCTTCAGGCTCTCGGCCTATGCGGAACGCCTGCTGCGCCTCTACGAGGAGCGGCCGGATTTCATCGTTCCGGAGAACTACAAGAACGAGATCGTTGCCTTTGTGAAGCGCGGTCTGAACGATCTTTCGATCAGCCGCACCACTTTCGACTGGGGCATCCCGGTTCCTGGCGATCCGAAGCACGTGATGTATGTCTGGGTGGACGCGCTGACAAACTATCTCTCCGCCACGGGCTTCCCCGATGCCAATGCGCCGCGCGCCGGTTTCTGGCCTGCGGATGCCCATGTCATCGGCAAGGACATCACGCGGTTCCATGCCATCTACTGGCCGGCCTTTCTCATGTCGGCGGGCCTCCCCGTGCCGAAGCAGATCGTGGTCCACGGCTTCCTGTTCAGCCGGGGCGAGAAGATGTCGAAGTCCGTTGGCAATGTCGTTTCGCCGACCGATCTCGTGCGCAGCTATGGTGTCGACCAGACGCGCTATTTCTTCCTGCGCGAGGTCCCCTTTGGCCAGGACGGCAATTACAGCCACGAGGCCATCGTCAACCGCATCAATGCCGACCTTGCCAACGATCTCGGCAATCTGGCCCAGCGG
>JAPLOT010000315.1 GCA_026400595.1 Alphaproteobacteria bacterium
CAGCGCCGCATCTCGACATTGCCGGTCTCATCCTTGCCGTCAGGCACATCGTCGAACGGGATGTTGGGGATGGCGGCCAGAAGAGCCCTTAGCTCTTCATCCACCGACCGCTCGGACAACTGTTGGCTATCCTTAAGTTGTCGAATCTGTTCCTTGACGGCTGCGCTCTTCGACTTGAGCTCCTCAACCTTGGCAAGATCCTTTGTGCGGACGGCGGTTGCTATTCCTGCGCTGAAGGTATTGCTGGACTGCTGCAGAGACTCAATCGCCACGATGTTCTGGCGACGTCGAGCGTCTATTCCTAGAATCTCCAGTGACATCGGCGCCAGCCCGCGGCGGGCCAGCCCCCTGTCAAATGCCTCCGGATTGTCGCGAATGGCCTTGATGTCGTGCATGACGTGATTCCTCTGCGAAGCCCTCCTATAAGGCCTTGAGGAACCTCAGGCAAAGGCGGCGTTTAGCCCTCGGCCTCGCGCGCCGCCTCGGCCTTCTTGCGGCGGCTTTCGAGGAAGCGGACGGCCTGGACCGAGACTTCGTAGAGGCCCATCAGCGGCACGGCCATGGCGATCTGCGAGATCGGATCGGGCGGGGTCACGATCGCCGCCACGATGAAGACGCCGACGATGGCGAACTTGCGGCCCGACCGGAGCTGGTCATAGGTCACCACGCCGATATGGCCAAGCAGGGTCAGGATCACGGGCAGCTGGAAACAGAAGCCGAAGGCCAGGATCAGCATCATGACGAAGTCGAGATAGGCCTCGATGTCGGGCATCAACTGAATGGCGTTCTGGTCCTCGCTGCCGGTGCCGGCGGCCAGCGTATAGAAGAAGTGGATGGCCGTGGGCAGCAGGAAGAAATAGACCAGTCCCGCACCGAGCAGGAAGAAGATGGGCGTGGCGATCAGATAGGGGCGGAAGGCATTCTTCTCATGCGAATAGAGCCCCGGCGCCATGAAGCGATAGATCTGCGTGGCGATCAGCGGAAAGGCGATGAAGATGCCGCCGAAGAAGGCGAGCTTCAGCTTCACGAGAAAAACGCCCAGCAGCTTGATCGAGATCAGGCTGACGTCGGTGCCGGTGCCCCATTTGAATGGAAGCACGAGGTAAAAGAGAATGTCGGACGAGAAGATGAAACTGACGATGAAGGCCAGAACAAACCCGATGACGCAGAACATCAGCCGCTTGCGCAGCTCGATCAGATGTTCGATGAGCGGCGCCTCGGACGCATCGATCTCGTTCTGGGTCATGCGCCGCCTATGCCGAGGGACCTGAGACGGCAGGCTTTTCCGGTTCGCCGAAGAACTTGGCGAAATCCTCCTCGGCCTTCTTGGTATCGGTCACCGGCGGCTTCTTGCTGACCGGCTGGATGGTTCCGATATCCTTGAGACCCTGGATTTCCTTCTTCACGTCGTCGAGGCCGGCGTCCTTCATGGCGCTGTCCAGGTGGCCCTGGAACTCGCGCGCCATGCCGCGCATCTTCGCCACCGTCTGTCCCACCGCACGCAGCACGCGCGGCAGATCCTTAGGCCCGATGACGATGATCGCCACCACGCCGATCACGAAGAGCTCGGTGTAGCCAATGCCGAAGTCGAACATGGGTGAATTGGCCCTCCGGGCCGCGAGCCTCAGCTCTTCGTCTTCTCGGCTTCAACCTTGGCAGCGGCCTGCTGTTCGATGGACTTGGCGTCGGCCGAAGCGGTGGCCGGCTCATCTTCGGCCATGCCCTTCTTGAAGCTCTTGATGCCCTTGGCGACGTCGCCCATCAGATCCGAAATCTTGCCCCGGCCGAATAGGAGCACGATCACCAGAATGACCAGTGCCCAATGCCAGATGGAAAGCGAACCCATTGTAAAAACTCCTTTTTCGCGATGAGAGATGCTTGACCTCTCGACATGGCCGGGCACTATTGCAGAAAGCCTGCAACGCCGCAACCAAAGCCGAGACGACTATCAAGTAATGTCGGTACCGTTCGATTCAAAGACCAGAACATGGCCGGAATCAACTTCGAAGCATGCGGTAAGACCGCGCGCCGGCGCATCCTGCGCGGCGATGCGGGCGGCGACCGGCTCCTCGATTCCCTTGAACAGGATGGCACAGCGGACATCATCGCCCTGGAACCGGGTTTCCAGCACGTAACCTTCGATCCCGGTTTCGGCCTTTGCCACTCTTATGCCCTGGGGGCGCACCATCACCAACGCCTGTGCGCCGGCGTAACCCGCCGGAACGGCGAAGCTGCCCAGCGGGGTTTCCGCCCGGCCGTTCCGCACCCGTGCGGTGAATTCGTTGACGTCGGAAAAGAAGCGGGCGGCGGCCGCGTCGGCGGGCCGGTGGTAGAGTTCTTCCGGCGTGCCCGACTGGATCAGGCGGCCCTGGCGCATCAGGAAGATCTTGTCGGCAAGGCCCATGGCCTCCACCGGATCATGGGTCACCATCAGGCTCGAGGCGCGCGTTTCGCGCAACAGGGCGAGCGTTTCGCTGCGCACGGAGTCGCGCAAGCGCTGGTCGAGCCCCGAAAACGGCTCGTCCATCAGCATGACCTGCGGCCGCGGCACCACGGCACGCGCCAGTGCCACGCGCTGCTGTTCGCCCCCCGAGAGGTGATGCGGATAGGACTCGGCATAGGCCGCGAGCCCGACGCGCTCAAGCGCATGGAGGGCGACGCGGTTGGCCTCCTGGCGCGGCAGGCTGCGCAGCCCGAAGGCCACATTCTCGATGATCGACAGATGCGGGAACAGAGCAAAGTCCTGGAACATCAGGCCGATGTTGCGCTTCTCAGGCGGCACGAAGCGGTTGGGACCCGCCATCTCGGTCCCGTCGAACAGCACACGGCCGCGGCTGGGCCGCTCGATCCCGGCAGCGATGCGCAGCAAGGTGGTCTTGCCGCAGCCCGAAGGTCCAAGCAGGCAGGCGATTTCGCCCGGCTTGAGCTCGAAGCTCACGTCGCTGACCGCCGCGATGCCGCCAAAGCTCTTGCCGACGGCTTCAAACGTCAGAAGTCCGGCAAAGGTCGCTCCTGCCGTTCCGCGGCGCCCCCACCGGTCCGACGCCTGCACCGGTTTCTGTTCAGCCTCGATGCCCATGCGGCAGCCACCTACACCATTACGGGCCGTGATGGAAAGGACTGATGGCGGCGATCAGGCCGCCGCGAGGATCACGCAGTTGCGGCCCTCGCGCTTCGCGCGATAGAGGGCCTGATCGGCTTGCTTGAGAATGGTATCGACATTCTCGTGGATGCCGTTCAGCGCCGCGACGCCGGCCGAGATGGTGATGTTGAGGGCAAAGCCCGGCGCTGCCGTGAAGGGCCGGTTGGCAACCGCCTGACGGAGCCGTTCGGCCACACGCTGCGCGATGCCGATCTCGGTGCCGGGAAGCACCACGACAAACTCCTCGCCTCCAGTCCGGCAGGCCAGATCGACCCCGCGAATGGCACCGCGGATGCGCCCGGCCAATTCCTGAAGGACGCGATCGCCAGCCTGGTGGCCATGGGTATCGTTGACCGCCTTGAAGTAGTCCACGTCCAGCGTGATGACCGACAAGGGCTTGCCGCGGTTGATGGCATGACCGACGAGCTGGGCGAGGTGGGTCTCCAGATAGCGGCGGTTGAAGAGGCCCGTCAGCGAATCGGTGACCGCCATCTCCATCGAGGCCTGCACGCTCTTGCGCAGCTGCTCGGTGTAGCGGAAGCGGCGGATCTGGGTATTGACGCGCGCCTGCAGCTCCTGATGGTCGACGGGCCGGATCAGATAGTCGTTGACGCCCATGTCGAGGGCACGCAAGAGGCGCTGATGATCGTCAGGGTCGACGATCAGCAGGATCGGCGTCTGGCGGGTCGTCTCGAGCGACTTCAGCTGGGAGCAGACGCGCAGCGCATCGACGCCTTCCATGTCGAGACTGATCACCACCAGTTCGAAGGTCATATCATTCTGGGCGCAGAGCTCGATCGCCTGCTGCCCATCGGTGACGATCGTCACATCATGACGGCCGTTGAGCGCACCGCGGACCCGGTCGGCCGTGACCGCGCGGTTGTCGACGACCATGATATTGCCGGGCTTGGTGTCGAGCGAGGGAAGATTGGCGTTGATGAGGCCCATGGCCTCTGCCCCACCGGTGCGGGTACGCAGCTCGTCGGTCAGCATCTTGAGCCGGACAAGGCTCTTGACCCGGCAGAACAGCGAGACGTCGTTGACCGGCTTGGTGAGGAAATCGTCAGCGCCGGCCTCCAGGCCGCGCACGCGGTCTTCCGGCTGATCGAGCGCGGTCACCATGACGACGGGAATGTGCTGCGTGCTGGGATTGGACTTGATGCGCTTGCACACTTCGATGCCATCGATTCCAGGCATCATAACATCGAGCAGCACAATGTCTGGCCGGGTGCGCTGGACGGATTCGAGCGCATCGACGCCGTTCATCGCCGTCACGACTTCGAAATACTCGGCTGCCAGCTTCGCTTCCAGAAGCCGGACGTTGGCCAGTATGTCGTCGACGACGAGAACGCGAGCGGTCATGGGGCCTTCTTCAGGAAGCTGTCGATGGTCTGGAGGAAGCCGACGACCGATATGGGCTTGGAGATATAGGCCTCGCAGCCGCCCTCGCGGATCTTCTGTTCGTCGCCCTTCATGGCAAAGGCCGTCACCGCGATGACCGGAATGTGCTTCAGCTCATCGTCTTCCTTCAGCCACTTGGTCACCTCGATGCCGGAGACCTCGGGCAACTGGATGTCCATGAGAATGAGGTCGGGACGGTGCTTGCGCGCCAGGTCGAGTGCCGACAGGCCGTCGCGGGTCTGGATCACCTGATAGCCGTTGGCTTCCAGAAGATCGTTGAACAGCTTCATGTTGAGTTCGTTGTCCTCGACGATCAGGACCCGCTTTGGCGGTGCCGTCGCGGCTTCAGGCACTTTCATCTGTCCCACCGACGTTGAAACACTCAGATTCATTGGGCGTCTTGCCTCTGTCTGCATGCGCCGGCCACGCTTGTCCGGTACATGTCTCCCCTTGCTTTTCGGACGTCATCCTTCCATCTTTCGGGTAACCAACAGTTTAACCCCGGTACAACTCTGGATTAACAATGGCCGGGGTGGTTAACTCCCCGCCAACATGTCGATTCACAATTCGCCCAACTTGCCCAACCCCGAAGTCATTGCCCTGAAAGCCCTTGGATTTCTCGCGCAGGATGGTGAACGCTTCCAGCGTTTCCTCAACCTGACCGGGATCGAATTGCATGCCATAAGGGGCGCTGCGGCGGATCCGGCCTTCCTCGGCGGCGTGCTCGACCACCTGATGGGCGACCAGACGCTGCTGCTGGTCTTTGCCGAGTCGGAGGATCTTGCGCCCGAGCAGGTGGCCCGGGCCCGTCGCGCGCTTCCGGGAGCCATTGCATGATATCCGAAACCACCCTTGCACAGCTTGCCGGGATCGCATTGACCGGCCGTCCGCTGCTGATCTGCGACGTCGACGAGGTGGTGGTTCATTTCACCCGCGATTTCGAGGACTTCCTCGCCGAACGCGCGCTGTGGCTCGACACCTCGAGCTTCGCGCTCAATGGCAACATCCGCCACCGCGACGGCAACCGGCCGGTGGAGAATGCCCAGGTTGCCGAACTGATCGACACCTTCTTCGCCGAACGCACGCTGCACATGCAGCCCATCGACGGCGCCATCGACTCCCTCATGGAGATCGGCACCGCCGCCGACGTCGTGCTGCTCACCAACCTCCCCCACAGCGCCGGGGAGGACCGCCGGCGGAACCTGGCGATGCATGGCCTGCCCTTCCCGGTCGTGACCAATTCCGGCCCCAAGGGTCCGGCCATCCGGCAATTGGCCGAACGCGCGCGGGCACCCACCGTCTTCGTCGACGACAGCCCCGCCTTCATCGCTTCGGCCTATGAACATGCGCCCGAGGTTCATCTGGTGCATTTCCTTCACGACGAGCGCTTTGCCCGCCACATCGAACCCTTCGACTATCTCTCGCTGCGAACCGGACACTGGGACGAGGCCCGGCCGCACATCGCGGACCTGATGGGATTCAGGCGCTAGGAGGATAGCCTCCAAGCTCAAGGACCCCATGCGCGGGCAGTGATGAAGGCATCCTGCGCCGGATCGCTGGCATAGATGCTGCCGCCAAAAGCGATGTTGTTGGTCATGTAGAGGTTGGTCGACATGAAATGCAGCCAGCTCAGAAACTCGCCGAAGTCGCCGCTTCCAGTTTTGGGGGACAGGCCTCTCTCGGGATGCGCCACGACCAGGAAGGACACGATCGCCGCTGACTCGAAGAGCGAGCGCCCATCGTCGAGGCCGAGCGCAGGAATCTGTCCGAGCGGGCTGATGGCAAGAAACTCCGGCGCACGAACCTGATCGCCCGTCATCCAGATGTTGGTGTAGGGCACCTCCAATTCCTCGAGCAGGCAATGAATGGCAAGCGAGCCCCAAGCTTTGACATTATAGAGCTTGTACATCAACGTTTCCCCTCTGCCGTGATGCCATCCGCAGCTACGCATTGTTCACTATCTTCGCGCTTGAAGCTAGTATGGAATTCATGGACTCACAGGCCGCCACGCCCGGATTCTGCCGCGATTGCATGACAGCCGTCAGCGCGGACGAACGGCGCTGCAGAAGCTGCGGCAGTCCAAGGCTGATCCGGCACCCCGAGCTTCATACGCTGTCCATCGCGCACATCGACTGCGATGCCTTCTATGCCGCGATCGAGAAACGCGACAATCCGGAGTTGGCCGACAAGCCGGTGATCGTCGGCGGCGGGCGCCGCGGCGTCGTCTCGACCTGCTGCTATGTCGCGCGCATTCGCGGCGTGCGATCGGCCATGCCGATGTTCAAGGCCATGTCGCTCTGTCCCGATGCCGTGGTCATCAAGCCGGACATGACGAAGTATGCCGCCGTGGGACGCGAGGTCCGCCAGCTCATGCTCGAACTCACCCCGTCCGTCGAACCATTGTCCATCGACGAGGCCTTCCTCGATCTGACCGGCACCACGAGGTTGCATGGCATGAGCCCTGCCCTGTCGCTGGCGAAGCTGATCAACACCATCTCGGAGAAGATCGGCATCACGGCCTCCGTCGGGCTGTCGGCCAACAAGTTCCTCGCCAAGATCGCCTCCGATCTGGAGAAGCCGCGCGGCTTCTCGGTGCTGGGGCAAGGCGAGGCGCGCGCCTTTCTTGCGGCAAGACCGGTCGGTTTCATCTGGGGTGTCGGCAAGGCCACGCAGGAACAGCTGGCCAAGGGCGGCATCACGCGCATTGCCCAGCTGCAGGAGATGGACAAGACCGAACTCATGCGGCGCTACGGCAACATGGGCGCGCGCCTCTATCATCTCGCGCGCGGCGAGGATCTGCGCCGCGTCTCCACCGACGACCACTCCAAGAGCATCAGCGCCGAGACGACCTTCAACGAGGACATCACCGCACTGGCCGAACTCGAACCCATCCTCTGGACGCTTGCGGAAAAAGTGTCGCGCCGGGCCAAGGCGGAGGGCGTGGCCGGTCAGACCGTGGCGCTGAAACTCAAGACCCGGGACTTCAAGATCCGCACCCGCAATGCCTCGCTGGAGGAGCCGACGGCGCTGGCCACGCGCATCTACGAGACCGCAGCACCGCTGCTGAAGCGCGAAGCCACCGGCACGGCATTCCGCCTCATCGGCGTCGGCATCAGCAATCTGTCGGCCGCGAGGGTTGAGGCCGAAGCCGAGACGCTCGATTCACACGTGGCGGCACAAGCCAGGGCCGAACTTGCGATGGACCGGCTGCGCGGCAAGTTCGGACGTCACGCCGTCGCGCGCGGCATCGTTCTGCGCGGCGGCAAGGACTGAGCCTCATCGCGGCCGCGCCGACGTGAGTGCGGCGAAACGGAATGCGGCGAGGCAGCCGACCAGGGCCAGGGGAAGGAAATAGAGGAAGAGCGGCACGGCGGCCGTCGTGGCGGCAGCCTTGGTGAAGCCGTCGGCGAAGCCGTTGCTGTTGGCGACGATGCCGGCCGCGGCAGCGCCGGTTGCATAGCCGATGCGCTGCAGCGTGGAAAAACCCGCGGCCGTCACCTCTTCCTCGCCCGGCCGGGCCGCCTCGATCACACGGCGCGAGGCGAAGGGCCAGAGGATCCCGAAGCCGCCGCCCTGCAGCGTGGCGAAGAAGAGAATGCCTGCGACCGACCCCGTCGGCACGACCCATGCAAAGCCGGCGATGCCCGCGACGATCATCACGGCACCGATGCGGGTAATGGCGGCCTCCCAGTGCCTGGGCGCATTGGCGAGCGCGATCGAGAGGATCGACCACGAGATGGACTCGCTGGCGATGATCAGGCCGGTGGTGACCGGCGAGAAGTCATGCAGGGCCGCCAGCAGCAGCGGCCCATAGAAGCCGAAGGAACAGGTCGAGATCGACAGGGCCGCAACCATGATCATGCCGGACCCGACGATGCCGCGCGGATCGAAGACACCGCTGGGAAACAGGCGCGAGGCGCCGTTACGGGAGTCGACGACGAAGAACAGGATGACGCCGATCGTTCCCGCCAGCACCAGTCCGGCCGCCACCAGCGGGCGGATCTCGACCCCGGCCGTTGCAATGGCCGTGATTCCGGACGCGAGCAGCAGAAGCGTGAAGAAGGGAAAGGCGCCTGTCGGTTTCCCCGCGTCATGCGGCTTCTCGTTGCGCAGCACGACAAGACAGGCTGCTGCAAAGACGATGGCAGCCAGCCCGAAGAAGCCGAAGGCCCAGCGCCAGGACAGCACGGTGCCGATGATGGCGCCATAGAGCGGCCCGCCGAAAGCGGCAACGCCCCAGACCACCGACAGGATGGCCATGAGCTGCGGCCAGATTGCCGCTTCGAAGTAGCGCTGGATGGCGACATAGGAGAGCGCGATCAGCCCGCCGCCGCCGAAGCCGCTGAGCAGCCGTCCGCCAAGCGCCACCTCCATGCTTGGCGCGAAGGTGGTGATGAAGGCACCGGCGGCGAAGATCAGGGCCGCGACGATCATGTTGCTGCGCACCGTCCAGTAGGTGGTGAGGCGGCCCGTCGCGGCGCCTGCGATGATCGACCCGATCTCGTAGATGGCGAAGGTCCAGCCGTTGAGCTCGACGCCGCCGATCTCGCGCACGATGGAAGGCATGATGGTCGAGATCATGTTCTCGGCCCCGGCGTGGAAGATGAGGCCAAGGCTGATGAAGCAGAACTGCGGCAGGGCGCCGGAACGCCACAGGCCTGCCCAGTCCGATTGCGATGCCGCCTTGCCGTCCATCTGCGAAACCACCCCCGTAACGAAACAGTCACCATGTCCGGAACCGGCGCACGCCAGGACCGGACGGGAGCTTCTGGCATTTTTCAGGATGGGGGGCCAGTCCGGCCGGCCGCGCTCAGCCGGCCTGTTGAAATTCAGGCCGCGGCGCGGCGGGCATCGACCAGCGGACGGACCCGGGCGTGGAAGGCATGCGCAAAGCCGCAGAACATGCCGATGACGCGCGCCTTTTCGCGCGGCCAGTCCTCGTCGTTGCACTCGACGTTGACCGAGAACATGATCTGGCGCTTGGTTCCGTCGCGGAAGGGATAGGACAGGCCATGCCTGGCAATGCCGTAGCGCGCCGCCTGGGCCGTGATGCGTTCAGATGTTCCGTCGACGGCATTGAGCTCCGACCAGTCGATGACATGGGGCTTTTCGCCGAGATGCACATCTTCTCGAGATACTGCGTCGCGTCCTCGAAGCTTGCAAAAGTCTCGGCATTGGCTGGGCTGCTGGCAGACATCGTCATTCCTTTCCCGACAGCTATCACCAGCCGATAAAATGCGACTTAAGTCAGTCGCTAAAATTTGAATGACCTCGCCGCACCGCCCTACATGGACATCAGCGCCGCATTGCCGCCCGACGCGGTGGTGTCGGTCGAGCAGACGCGCTCTGTCGCGAAACGGGACAGGTAGTGAGGCCCGCCGGCCTTGGGGCCGGTGCCGGAGAGTCCTTCGCCGCCGAAGGGCTGGGCACCCACCACCGCACCGATCTGGTTGCGGTTGACATACATGTTGCCCACGCGCACGCGCTCGCGGACTTCGGCAACGGTGCTTTCGATGCGGGTGTGAAGGCCGAGCGTCAGTCCATATCCGGTTGAATTGATGGCGGCGCAGACCTGGTCGAGACGGTCGCCGGCGAAGCGCACGACATGGAGCACCGGGCCAAAGACTTCGCGCGTCAGCCCGCCGATGCCCGCAAGCTCGTAGGCGGCCGGCGAGACGAAGGTGCCATGCGCCGTCTCCGCCGGCAGCGGGAGATCGGCGATGGTGCGGCCCTCGCGGGCCATGCGGGCCTTGTGGGCTTCGAGCGTCTCCTTCGCTTCAGCGTCGATGACCGGCCCGATGTCAGTGGCATAGTCGAGCGGATCGCCCAGCCGCAATTCTTCCATGGCCCCCTTCAGCATCGCGATGACGCGCGGCGCCACGTCGTCCTGCACGAAGAGGAGGCGTGCCGCCGAACAGCGCTGGCCGGCGCTGTCGAAGGCCGAGGCCAGCGCGTCGCGGACCGCCTGTTCCGGCAGGGCCGAGGAATCGACGATCATCGCGTTCATGCCGCCGGTCTCGGCGATCAGCGCGGGGATGGCGCCATCGCGCGCCGCCAGCGCCCGGTTGATGAGGGTGGCCGTATCATTGGAACCGGTGAAGGCAACACCCGCCAGGGCGGCGTGCGACAGCATGACCTTGCCGATCCGCGCGCCGTCGCCCGGCAGGAACTGCAGCACCTCGGGCGGCACCCCGGCCTGGTGCAGCAGCCGCACCGCTTCATGGGCGACCAGCGGCGTCTGCTCCGCGGGCTTGGCCACCACGCTGTTGCCGGCAGCCAGCGCGGCCGCGACCTGTCCGGTGAAGATCGCGACCGGGAAGTTCCACGGCGCGATGCAGGCAAAGACGCCGCGCCCGTGCAGCGAGATCTCGTTGCGCTCGCCGGTGGGGCCGGGCAGCAGCGCGGGACCGGCAAATTCCGCACGGCAGCGCTGCGCATAGTAGCGCAGGAAGTCCACCGCCTCGCGCAGGTCGGCCATGGCATTGTCGAGAGTCTTGCCGGCCTCGCGCACCAGCAGCGCCATCAGGCGGGTGCTGTTCGCTTCGTAGAGATCGGCGGCCCGCTCGAGGATCGCCGCGCGCGCCACGCCGCCCTTCAGGTCCCAGCCATGCTGCGCCAAGGCTGCTGCGGACATGGCCTTGGCCACGGCCGCATCGTCGGCTTCCCGCACCTCCCCCAGCTTGACGCGGCGGTCCTGCGGCGAGGTGATGATGCGGACGGGGCCGGACGTGACCGCAGTGCCATTCACGATCGCGGAAGCGGCAATCGGAACCGCGGTGGCCTCGCCAATGCCGCGGACGAAGCGCTCGCGCGTGGCATCGTCCCACATGGCATGACCGGACGAATTGCGGCGTCCCGGAAAGATGTCGGCCGGCAGCGGGATGCGCGGGTGTGGCAGCTCGGTGAGCTTGCCCACCTCCACCACCGGATCGGCGATGATCTCGGCAATCGGCGCTTCGTCATCGGCCAAGCGATTGACGAAACTGGTGTTGGCGCCGTTCTCGAGCAGCCGCCGCACCAGATAGGCCAGCAGGTCTTCATGGCTGCCCACCGGCGCATAGATGCGGCACGGCTGGTTCATCTTCGACGCGCCGACGACCTGTTCGTAGAGCGCCTGCCCCATGCCATGCAGGCGCTGGAACTCGAAGCTGCGGTCATTGCCCGCCATGACCGAAATGGCCGCCAGCGTATGGGCATTGTGTGTCGCAAATTGCGGATAGAAGCGATCGCGATGCGCAAGCAGGTAGCGCGCGCAGGCGAGGTAACTGACATCCGTGGAAACCTTGCGGGTGAACAGCGGGTAGCTGGGGAAGCCTTGCTCCTGCGCGCGCTTCACCTCGGTGTCCCAGTAGGCACCCTTGACCAGCCTGACCGGAATGCGCCGCCCCGATAGACCGGCCACCTGCGCCAGCCACTCCAGCACCGGCGTTGCGCGCTTGCTGTAGGCCTGCACGGCGAGGCCCAGGCCGTTCCAGTCCTTGAGGTTCGGATTCTGCGCCAGGCGTCCGAACAGTTCGAGCGAGAGATCGAGACGGTTCGCCTCCTCGGCGTCGATGGTGAGACCGACATTCAGCCGCTTGGCCATGGCGGCCAGATCGGCGACGCGCGGCAGGAGCTCCGCCATGACGCGGGCCTCCTGCTTTTCCTCGTAGCGCGGATGCAACGCCGACAGCTTCACCGAGATCGAGGCGCGGGCGAAGATGTCGTCGCCCCGCGTCTTCGCCCCCAGCGTCTTCAGCGCATTGGCGTAGGAGGCATAGTAGCGATCGGCATCTTCCATGGTGAACGCGGCTTCGCCCAGCATGTCGTAGGAGAAGCGGTAGCCCTCGGCCTCCTGCGGCCTCGCCACCGCAATCGCCTCGTCGATCGTCCGTCCAAGGACGAATTGTTTGCCCATGATGCGCATGGCCTGCTTCATGGCGTTGCGGATGATGGGCTCGCCCGAGCGCGACACCAGCCGCTTCACATAGCCGCCGATGTCACTGGTGGCCTCGCGCCCGAGGTCGACGAAGCGGCCGGTCAGCATGAGTCCCCAGGCCGAGGCATTGACGAAGAGCGACCCCGACTGGCCGAGGTGGCCGTCCCAGTCCTTGCCGCCGATCTTGTCGGCGATCAGCTTGTCCGCCGTCCCGGCGTCCGGAATGCGGAGCAGCGCCTCGGCGAGGCACATGAGGACCACGCCCTCTTCGGAGGAGAGCGAGTACTCCTGCATGAAGGCGTCGATGCCGCCCTGCTGGCGGCGGCCGGCCCGCACCGCCGCGACGAGCTGGCGGGCGAGTTCGGCAACGCGGCGCTGCTCGTCGGGGGCAAGCGCGGCCTCGGCGGCGAGGCTGCGGACCACCGCCGTCTCGTCGGCAAAGAGCCTGTCGGCGATGGGTTTGCGGCTGGGCAGCTGGGTCATGTGCGGGCCTCCTGAAGCGGTGCTCTCATGGCAGAAATCCCGCTTTTCGTCTCACCAAAATTATATCGCCAGCTGATGAATTTCTGCATGGAAAGAACTCAAGATAGTGATAAACTGCCGCCAATGACCAACTCTATAGTGAATCTTGACGCCATCGACCTGTCCATCCTCGCCGCCCTTCAGGAGACGGCGCGGCTGCCGGTGGTGGAACTTGCGCGGCGGGTCAACCTCTCGCCAACGCCCTGCACGCTCCGCATCCGCCGCCTGGAGCAGCTTGGGGTCATCACCGGCTATCATGCAAGACTCGATGCGCGCGCGCTTGGCCAGGCCCTGATGGTCTTCGTCACCGTCAAGCTGAAGTCGACGGACGAGGCGACCCTCAAGGCCTTCAATGCCGCAGTGAAGCCGGTCGAGGAAATCCTGGAGTGCCACATGGTGGGCGGCGGCTTCGATTATCTGCTGAAGATCCGCGTGCGCGACATGGGCGAGTACCGCGCCATCCTCGGCGGCGTGATCGGCGGGCTGCCCATGGTCGAGGGCACCCATTCCTACTTCGTGATGGAGGAGGTAAAGGAGAGCCCTCGCCTGCCCCTGCCCGCAAAGCCCAAAGACCGCGCCCGATGAAACCGAAGATCGTCCGCACCGTTGCCGCCCTGCGCCGCGAGACCCGCGCCTGGCGCAGCAGCAAGCTGACCTGCGCGGTCGTCCCCACCATGGGGGCCCTGCACGAAGGCCACCTGACTCTGGTGCGGGAAGGCCTGGCACGGGCAGATCGCTGCATCGCCACCATCTTCGTGAACCCCAAGCAATTCGGCGCCAGCGAGGATCTGAGCCGTTATCCCCGCGACGAGGACGCCGACGTGCGCCAGCTGGCCAAGGCCGGCTGCAACCTGATCTTTGCGCCGCCGCCGGAGGAAATGTATGGCGACGGCTTTTCCACCACCGTGTCGCTCGAAGGGCCGGCCAAGGCCGGACTCGAAGACCGCTTCCGGCCGCAGTTCTTCGACGGTGTTGCCACCGTCGTCGCCAAGCTCTTCATTCAGTCAGGCGCCGACTATGCGATGTTCGGCGAAAAGGACTATCAGCAGCTGATGGTGGTGACGCGCATGGCCAGGGACCTCGACATTCCGATCGAGGTGGTCGGCATACCGACCGTTCGCGAGGAAGACGGGCTCGCCATGTCTTCGCGCAACCGCTATCTCTCGCCGGCCGAACGCAAGCACGCGACGGCCATCTACGGGGCGCTGACGCTGGCCGCCGAAAAGATCCGCGCCGGAATCGACCCCCAGACGGCGACGCGGTCAGCAACGCTGGCGCTGACCACCCAGGGCTTCAAGGTGGACTACGTCACGGCGCGCAATGCAACGACACTGGCGGTGCCCGCTGTGCGCGGCGAACCGCTCCGCCTGATTGCCGCCGCCTGGCTCGGCAAGACCCGGCTCATCGACAACATACCCGTTTGAAGGACAGGCCAATGGCACGCGTGAAGAAGATCATCAACGCAATTCCCGACCTCGTGCCCGAGGTGCTGGAGGGACTGGTGCTGGCGTCGCACGGCGATCTGCGCAAGCTGGATGGCGCCGATGCCGTGGTGCGCAATCACATCCCCGATGGCAAGGTGGCGCTGCTCATCGGCGGCGGCTCGGGCCATGAGCCGATGTACACCTGTTATGTGGGCAAGGGCCTGGCCGACGGGTCGGTGGCCGGCAATGTCTTCGCGGCTCCGACGCCCGATATTGTCCTCGACGCCACCCGGGCGGTGAACCGCGGCAAGGGCGTCATCTTTCTCTATGGCAATTACGCGGGCGACAACATGAACTTCGACATCGCCGCGGAACTGGCGGCAGCCGAAGACATTGCGGTCGAGACCATCCGCATTGCCGATGACGTGGTGACTCCCGAGCGCCGGGAGCGCCGCGGTATCGGCGGCGCCTTCTACGTGGTGAAATGCGCCGGCGCCATCTGCGACGAGACGACGAGCCTCGCCGAGGCCGCCGAACTCATCCGCCATGCCGAGGCTTCGGTACGCTCCATCGGCGTGGCGGTCAGCGCCGGGTCGCTGCCGCAGACGGGCATGCCCACCTTCGTGCTGGGCGACGACGAGATCGAGATCGGCATGGGCGCCCATGGCGAACCGGGCGTGGAGCGCCGCAATCTGATGAGTGCCAATGCCCTCGCCGAGGAGATGACCCGGCTGGTCGTCGCCGACCTTCCGTTCCGCACAGGCGACGAAGTGGCCCTCATGCTGAACAACCTGGGCGCCACCACCATGATGGAACTGCTGATCGTCAACCGGCGGGTGCGGCAGATCCTCGCCGACCTCGGCATCAGGGTCCATCGCTCGGACATCGGGCCCTTCTTCACCAGCCAGGAGATGGCGGGCTTCTCGCTGAGCCTGATGAAGCTCGACGCCAATCTCAAGCGCTGGCTCGACGCGCCGGTCCGCTCGCCGGCCTATCGCCAATGACACCGGAGCAGGTAAAGGCGCGGCTGCTGGCCGTCTGCGATGCCATGCTGGCCAGCGAGGAGCGGCTCACCCGGGCGGACCAGGCCATCGGCGATGGCGACCACGGCGTCGGCATGGCGCGCGGATTTTCGGCTGCGCGGGAGGCTCTGTCCACGAAGCCGGCCAACACGGTTGGCGACCCGTTCAAGACCCTCGGACTGGCGATCCTGATGAAGGCCGGCGGCGCATCCGGCGCCGTCTTCGGCAGCTTCTTCACCGGCATGGCCAAGCCGCTGGGCGGCACGGTGCTCGATGCGGCAGGCTTCACGGAGGCCCTGAAGGACGGACTTGCCGCCGTGCAGGCGCGCGGCGGCGCCAAGGCCGGAGACAAGACCATGCTCGACGCACTCATCCCCGCCATCGCAGCGGCCGAAGGCGAAACGGACCTTCAGGCGGCCATGAGCGCCGCAGCAGCCGCGGCGGAGGCCGGCGCCGCTGCAACGGCAAACATGATCGCCACGACGGGCAAGGCCAAGACGCTCGGTGAACGCTCGCGCGGACACATGGATCCGGGCGCGATCTCGCTGTCGATCATCCTTGCGGCACTTGCGACCGACGGCTGATTCAGAGAAGGCCGAGTTCGGCCAGGTCGCGGCGCATTTTCTCGCTCATGCCTTCGGCCCGCGCCGTTTTCGGAAGGTCGGGCGGCGCATCGGCCTCTTCAAGATAGCGCCAGCCCTGGAAGGCGCGGCGCGGCGCCGGGCGCACCGGAATGATTTTCGGCTTGAAGACGATGCGGCAGCGCTCGATCCCGTCGGCACCCGTGACGGCTTCCAGGTCGGCGATGGGCTGGCGGCACAGGATCATGCCGCGGATCACCCAGTAGAGCGAGCCGCCCTTCAGGATCTCGTCGCGGCGCTTGGGGAACATGCGCGTCGTGTGGTCGAGCGTGTCGCGTCCGGCGCGGCAGTCCTTCACCCAGGACTCGAGTTCCTCGATCTCGCTGACGCCGACGCAGAGCTTGAGCATGTGAAGAGCCATGGCGAGACCATACGCCAGGCATAGGGCGCTTCAAAACAGCCGCGACCCTCTGTGGAAAACGAGTCTCTTTTCAGTGGGCTGGAGTCAGGAGCTCGCCTTGCTGATGAAGCACTTCACTCCCTTGGACTTGAGCTTCGAGCAGGCGCTGCTGGCATCGCCCTGATTGTCGAAGCCGATGAGCCGCACGCGATAGAAGGTGCCCTTGGTGCCGAGGTCGGCGCGCACCACCACGGGGTCCTTGTCGGCCAGGACCTTGTGGCGGGCCTTCATCTTCTTCCAGGTCGACCATGCGGCATCCTCGGTGGTGGCCGACGCCAGCTGCACGCTCCAGCCGGTGATCCTCTGCGGCTCGGAAGCAGGCTCCGCGGCCGGTTCTTCGGCGGGGACTTCGGCAGCCTGCTCGGCGGCGGGTTCTTCGGCCACCGGCTCGATGGCGATGATCTTCTCTTCCGGCTCGGCGACGGCAACGCGGACCGGCGCCTGCTCGACCGGAACCCGGTCGGTGATTTTCTTGCGGCCGGCCTGCCCGACTTCGACGACGGTCTCGGACGAACCATCGGTCAGGAGGGCCGCCGAGGGAGCAGATGCCTCGGGCAGCGTATTGGTCGCGATCGTGGCGGTGGCGATGCCGTCGGCGGAGGCCGCGGGAACGGCAGGCTCCTGGGTTCCGTTCAGGGCGGCCAGCCGCTTCTGGGCGGGTTCGTAGGCCGGGTTCGCGGCCAGCGCCTTGCCAAGCGACTCCTTCGCATTCTCCGGGCGCTCCAGCCTTTCGTAGGTCAGCGCCTCGGCGAAATAGACGCGCGCGGGTTCGGGATGCTCGAAGCGGATCGCCTTGTCGAAGTCGGCCAGCGCGAAGAGATACTGCCCGCCGTCCCGCAGCGCCACGCCGCGGCTGTAATAGGCATGCGAGAACTTTGCGTCGAGGAAGAGCGCGCTGGTGAAATCCTCGATCGCGCGCGAATCCTGGTCGAGCTTCTGGTAGGACAGGCCGCGGTTATAGAGCGCCAATGCACGGAGCTGGGCCGACATGGCATCGATCCGCATGGCGGCGGTATAGTCGTCGATGGCGCGGGCATGTTCGTTGAGGCGCTGGAAGGCAAGACCGCGGTTGAGCAGCGCATTGGCCAGGACTTCCGGTTCCAGTCCGCGGGACTCGATCGCCTGGCTGTAGGCCGTTGCCGCCGCCACGGTGTCGCCGGCCTGGAGCGCCTTGTAGGCGTCGGAAACCAGTTTGGAATTCTCAGAGGTTGCGGCGAAGGCCGTGCCGGCGACCGCCGCGCTTGCGGCAAGAAACGCGGAACAAACAGACGCAAGAATGACTGACCGGGTGCTCATGGGCGGTCATTGTGAAAGATTGTGGTTAAGAAGCAGTGGCCAAGAGATTGCCAAAGCCTTAAGCCCGGGGCGGAAGCCGTGCCGTTTTCGGACGGCGAAGCGCCTCTGGCGTGTTGACGGACCGCCCCCGGACCTGTGATAAGCTCAACGTGTGTGGTGCCCGATGCCAGGCGGCAAGGGGCCTAACAGGGAACACGGTGTGGATGACCCAATCGGGGCCAAATCCGTGACTGCCCCCGCAACTGTGAGCGGCGAGGGTTCCGGCGACAAGGCCACTGGGCAACCGGGAAGGCAGCCGAGAACCTCGCGACCCGCGAGTCAGGAGACCTGCCACACAAAGAAGGGGCCATTCGGCCTGCATCACGGGTCTCACGGAGGGTGTCCATGACCACAACGACCAATACCGTCTCGCTGCCGCTGTCGCGCCGTCTCGGCGCCGGACTGGTGCTCTTCGCCATCGGCGGCGCGATGCTCTTCGCCGTCGGGCTTTCCGGCATGGCGGCGGCGCACAACACGGCGCACGACACCCGCCACGCCATCGGCTTTCCCTGCCACTAAGCACGGGAGACCTTCATGATCGGGCGGGTTCTGCTCGCCGCGCTCCTTGCCGGGATCGCGGCCGGGCTCATCATGGCTGCCATCCAGCATGTGCGGCTGACGCCGATGATCGTGGCGGCCGAGCGCTTCGAGACTTCGGGCCACGACCACGACCATGCTGCGACCGGCGAGGCCGCTGAAGCGGAGGCCCAGGCGCATGACCACGGCGAAGGCTGGGCGCCGGCCGATGGCTGGCAGCGGACGCTGTCCACCACCGTCACCGCCATGCTGTCGGGTGCGGCATTTGCCATCCTGCTGGCTGCCGTGTCGCTGGTATCGGGACTCGCCATCACCCGCCGCAACGGGATCGTCTGGGGCCTGTGCGGCTTCATTGCCGTGAGCCTCGCACCTGCCGCCGGGCTGGCGCCCGAACTTCCCGGCATGCCGGCCGGCGATCTGGCCGCCCGCCAGGTCTGGTGGCTGGGCACCATCGCCGCGACCGGCCTCGGTCTCTACCTGATCGCCGCCCGGCGCGAGGCCTGGACCTTGCCGCTCGCCGTGGTGCTGATCGTGCTGCCGCATCTGATCGGCGCCCCTGCCCCCGTGTCGCACGAGAGTGCGGTTCCGCCTGGGCTGGCGGCGGCCTTCGCGGCAAATGCGCTGGCCGCCAACGCCGTCTTCTGGGTGCTGATCGGAGTCTTCCTCAGCTTCACCCTCAACCGATTCGCACAGGATTCCATCTCGTCATGACCGCCAAGATCCCCGCAACCGTCGTCACCGGGTTCCTCGGCGCCGGGAAGACCACGCTGATCCGGCACATGCTGGAGAATGCCAAGGGCCGGCGCATCGCGCTGATCATCAACGAGTTCGGCGACGTGGGCGTCGACGGCGAGATCCTCAAGGGCTGCGGAGATGCGCTGTGCCGCGAGGAGGACGTGATCGAATTGGCCAATGGCTGCATCTGCTGCACCGTGGCGGACGACTTCGTGCCGACCATGCGCAAGCTGCTCGACCGTCCCGATCCACCCCAGCACATCGTGATCGAGACCTCAGGGCTCGCCCTGCCCCAACCGCTGGTGCGCGCCTTCAACTGGCCCGAGATCAAGTCGCGCGTGACGGTGGACGGCGTGGTGACCGTGGTCGACGCCAAGGCGCTGGCCGAGGGCCGCTTCGCCGACGACGAGGAAGCCGTGCAGGCGCAGCGCGCCGCCGACCCCAATCTCGACCACGAGAATCCCATCGAGGAGCTCTTCGAGGATCAGCTCAACTGCGCCGACATGGTGATCGTCAACAAGACCGACCTCCTTGGCACCGGGGAGCACGACCAGGTGACCGGCGATCTAAAGGCCAGGGTGCGCAGCGGCACGCGGCTGGTGGCCACCCGCCACGGCGCCATCGACATCGCAGCCCTGCTGGGCCTTGCGGCCGCAGCTGAGGACGACATGCAGAACCGCCTCTCGCATCACGAGATGGAGGGCGAGGAACAGCACGACCATGACGACTTCGTCACCTTCATCGTGTCGCTGGGCCAGGTGGCCGACCGCGTGGCGCTGCTGAAGCGGATCGCGGCCACCATCGCCAGCCACGACATCCTGCGCATCAAGGGATTCGTGGATGTCGCCGGCTCTCCGGCGCGCCTCCTGGTGCAGGCCGTGGGCCCGCGCCTCAACAGCTACTTCGACCGCGCCTGGCAGAAGGACGAACGGCGCGGCACCGATCTGGTGGTAATCGGCGAGAAGCACATGGACCGCGCGGCCATCGAAAGGACGCTCAGGGGATGACGGCGGCGCACGCCCAGCGGTCGCGGTGATGCATCTCCTCGCCACCACATCGGGCGTCATCGACGGGGCGGCGGAAGCCGTCGACCTCGGCCAAGACCCGGCCGACATCATCGTGCTGTCGGCGGCCGACAGCGAACTGGCCGCGCTGGCCCGCGCGCAGGAGAGTGTCGCTGGCCTGTCCCTGCGGCTGGCCAATCTTCTGCAGCTGCAGCACAATCTTTCCGTCGACCTCTACATCGCTCGACGCTGGAGGCGCGGCATTGCGAGCGGCTGCGCCAGTATCTGGTGGCGGGCGGCGAGGTCAATGCGCGCAGCTTCCTTGCCTATTGCGCGCATCTCGTTACGGGTACCGAAGCTCCGGCGCCGGCCGCCTTGCTGGCGAAGGCCGGACTCTATCGGGACACCTCGTCGGCAGATCAGCCCATGGCGGCAATCACCTTCTACCGTTCCGTCCTGGAAGGCGCACAGACAGCGCCCATTGACGCGCTGGTCGATGCGCTTGCCGCGCGCGGCATCGGCTGCAAGGCGATCCATGTCGCGAGCCTTAAGGATGCAGCCAGCGTGTCCTTCATTTCAGAAGCCTTGAACGGCAGCCAGCCGGACGTGATCCTGAATGCCACAAGCTTCGCGGTGGCATCGGGCGGAACCGCCGATCCGCTCGCGGCCTTCGACTGCCCGGTTCTGCAGGTCGTGCTGGCCGGCGCGGCGGAAGAGGCCTGGCAGGCCGGCAGCCAGGGCCTGAACGCCCGCGACCTCGCGATGAATGTGGTGCTGCCGGAGCTCGATGGCCGCATCATGTCGCGCGCCATTTCCTTCAAGGCGGACTCGCACTGGCATGACGCCACGCAATGCCGCGTGGTGACCTATCGCGCCGTGCCGGACCGCGTCGGCTTCGTCGCCGATCTCGCGGCCAACTGGGTGAAGCTCAGGCGGCGGCCGGCATCCGCGCGCAAGGTGGCGATCATTCTCGCCAATTACCCCAACAGGGACGGGCGCATTGCCAATGGCGTGGGCTATGATACGCCGGCCAGCACGGTCCGCATGCTGGAGGCGATGCGGGAGGCCGGATATGGCGTGACGGACCTGCCGGCGAGCGGCAACGAGCTCATCGAGAGCCTGCAGCAGGGCACGACCAATGCCGCGCGGCGCGGCGGCGGCAATCCGGTGCTGAGCCTCAAGGACTACACCGCCTTCTTTGCCGGCCTGCCCGACAGTGTCCGCAGCGAGATCACCGCCCGGTGGGGCATGCCGGAGGCCGACCCCTTCTTCGCGGAGAGCGGATTCCACCTTCCGGTGCGGCTCTACGGACATGTGGCTGTCGCGATCCAGCCGGCCCGCGGCTACAACATCGATCCGAAGTCCACCTATCACGATCCGGCGCTGGTTCCGCCGCACGGCTATCTCGCCCTCTATGCCTGGCTGCGGCTGGCCTTCGGGGTGGACGCCATCATCCACAATGGCAAGCACGGCAATCTCGAATGGCTGCCGGGCAAGGCCGTGGCCCTGTCCTGCGCCTGCTATCCGGAGATCGCGCATGGGCCGCTGCCGCAGCTCTATCCCTTCATCGTCAACGATCCCGGCGAAGGGACCCAGGCCAAGCGCCGGACCTCGGCCGTCATCATCGACCACCTCACGCCACCGCTCACACGTGCCGAGACCTATGGCCCGCTCAAGGACCTCGAGGCCCTGGTCGATGAATACTACCTCGCATCCGGCCTCGACCGCCGCCGCCGCGCTGCGCTGAAGCGGGACATCCTCGACCTCACGCGCAGCAGCCGTCTCGACCTCGACGCAGGCTTCACCGGCGACGACGAGGCCGACCTGCAGCGCCTCGACGCCTATCTCTGCGACCTCAAGGAAGCACAGATCCGCGATGGCCTGCACATTCTGGGCGAGTCGCCACAGGGCCGGCTCGCGACCGATCTCGTCTCCGCCCTCGTCCGGGTGCCGCGCGGTCTCGGCGAAGGTCCCGACCAGTCCTTGATCCGTGCGCTGAGCATCGACTTCGGCATCAAAGAGTTCGATCCCCTCACCTGCGACATGGCAAGCGCATGGAATGGCCCGAGGCCTTCGCCCCTCGCCGAACTCTCCGACGACCCCTGGCGCAGCGCCGGCGACACCGTCGAACGACTCGAAGGCTATGCGTTGCACCTCCTGTCATCGCGGCAGCGTCCCGCGCCGGAAGAAAAGTTCCCGCAGACGGTCGCCGTTCTCGATCATGTCGACGCCGTGGTGCGGCCATCGCTCGCGGCCTGCGGACCGGCCGAGATCGATGCGCTGCTGAAGGGACTCGCCGGCCGCCGCGTCGCGCCCGGGCCATCGGGTGCTCCGACGCGCGGGCGACTCGACGTGCTGCCGACGGGGCGGAATTTCTATTCGCTCGACAACCGCACGGTACCGACGCCGACGGCCTGGAACCTCGGAAAGAAATCGGCCGAGGACCTGCTCAAGCGACACTTTCAGGATTTCGGGCAACACCTTAAGGTCATTGGACTTTCCGCCTGGGGAACATCCAACATGCGCACCGGGGGCGATGACATCGCGCAGGCCCTGGCCCTGATCGGTGCACAGCCGGTCTGGGAGCCGTCGAGCTGGCGCGTCACCGGTTTCGAGATCATGCCGCTGGCCCGGCTCGGCCGCCCGCGCGTCGACGTGACCCTGCGCATCTCGGGCTTCTTCCGCGATGCCTTCCCGGCGCAGATCGAACTTCTCGACAAGGCCATGCGTGCGGTGGGCGCGCTGGACGAGGACGCCGGTGACAATCCGATTGCCGCGCGCATGCGTGCCGAGATGCAGGAATTCTCATCCGCAGGAATGACGGAGGCCGACGCGCGGCACCTGGCCGGCCATCGCATCTTCGGATCGAAGCCCGGCGCCTATGGCGCGGGCCTGCAGGCACTGATCGACGAAGGCCTGTGGACGGCGCGCGCCGATCTCGCGGCCGCCTATGTGACCTGGGGCGCCTATGCCTATGGCGCGGCAGCACAGGGCACCAGCGCGCCCCACGCCTTCGCCGAACGCCTCAAGCGCATCGAGGCCGTGGTGCACAACCAGGACAACCGCGAGCACGACTTGCTCGATTCCGACGACTACTACCAGTTCGAGGGCGGCATGAGCGCCGCCGTCGAAGAAGCCTCGGGCCAAAGCCCGCGCGTCTATCACAACGATCATTCCCGGCCCGAGCGTCCGGTGATCCGAACGCTGGAAGAGGAAGTCGGCCGGGTGATGCGGTCGCGCGTCGTCAATCCGAAGTGGATCGCGGGCGTGAAGCGCCATGGCTACAAGGGCGCCTTCGAGATCGCCGCCACAGTCGACTACATGTTCGCCTTCGCCGCCACCACGGGCGCCGTGCGCAGCCATCACTTCGACCTGGCCTATGATGCCTTCATCGCGGACGCCGAGACCCGCGATTTCATCCGCGACAACAACCGCGAGGCGTTGCGCGAGATCGCGGCGCGCCTCGCCGAAGCCGCCGCGCGCGGATTTTGGGCGCCGCGCCTCAACTCAGCCTATGATCAGCTCCGGGAGCTTGCCGCATGACCGAGACCGACGACGACAATGCCCGCCACCACGAGAAGATGGCCAAGAAGAAGGCCGCCCGCGACAAGATCATGGCCGGCAAGACCATCGAGAAGGGCCTGCTCATCGTCCACACCGGCAAGGGCAAGGGCAAGTCCACCGCCGCCTTCGGCATGGTCTTCCGTTGCATCGGCCATGGCATGCGCGCAGGCGTCATCCAGTTCGTCAAGGGCGCCTGGTCGACCGGCGAGCGCGTGGTGCTGGAGAAGTTCCCCGACCTCGTGACCATCAAGGCGATGGGCGAGGGTTTCACCTGGGAAACCCAGGACCGCGCCCGCGACATCGCCCATTCCCGCGCCGCCTGGGACGAGGCCAAGAAGATGATCGCGGACCCCTCCTACCGGATGGTGCTGCTCGATGAACTCAACATCGTCCTGCGCTACGATTACCTGCCGCTGGACGAGGTGCTGGAGGTTCTGAAGAACAAGCCGGCAGACAAGCATATCGTGGTGACGGGGCGCAACGCCAAGGACGAGCTGATCGAGATCGCCGACCTGGTGACCGAGATGGAACAGGTGAAGCACCCCTTCCGCTCCGGCGTGAAGGCGCAGGCGGGAATCGAGTTCTGAACGGCCGCCGGGCGCCGCATTCGCGCCGTCCCATGTCGCTGGCCTCGCTTGACCCTGTGACGGGCGGCGCCTAGACCATCTGCCAGACGCAGCGTCCCCAGGACGGGACTGAAAGCACAGTCCGGTGCGGCCGACCCAAGCGGGGGCCAAGACCGGAGCTGCCTTCCCTGCCGGCATGCCGGCGGCGCTGCAATGTGTGGAAGGCAGGTCGAAATGTCAGAGAAACTGGGTGTGATGCTGTGCGGCCATGGCAGCCGCGACGCCGATGCGGTGCGCGAATTCGCCGTGCTCTCAGAGCACCTGAAGCGCAGGCTGCCGCAATACCCGGTGGAATATGGCTATCTCGAATTCGCCACGCCGATCATCCGCAACGGGCTGGACAAGTTGCGCGAGCAGGGCGTCAACCGCGTGCTGGCGGTGCCCGGCATGCTCTTCGCCGCGGGCCATGCCAAGAACGACATTCCCTCCGTGCTCAATACCTATGCCGCGCAGAACGAATTGCGCATCGACTACGGCAAGGAACTGGGCATCGATCCCAAGATGATGCGGGCCGCCGCCGATCGCGTGCAGGAGGCGCTAGACGCAGCCGGCCCCGGCGTTCCACTGCATGAAACCCTGCTGGTGGTGGTGGGCCGCGGCGCGTCCGATCCCGACGCCAACTCCAACGTGTCCAAGGTGACGCGCCTCTTGTGGGAAGGCGTCGGCTTCGGCTGGGCCGAGACGGCCTATTCCGGCGTCACCTTTCCGCTGGTCGCGCCGGGCCTCGAGCATGCCGCGCGGCTGGGCTATCGCCGGATCGTTGTGTTTCCCTACTTCCTCTTCACCGGCATTCTCGTCCAGCGCATCTATGACGCGACCGATGCGGTTGCGGCGCGCCATCCGGAGATCGAGTTCGTCAAGGCACCCTATCTCAATGACCATCCGCAGGTGATCGCCACCTTCGAGGAACGTCTGCAGCAGATCCTCACCGGCGACATCGCGATGAACTGCCAGATGTGCAAGTACCGCACCCAGGTGCTGGGCTTCGAGGCCGAAGTCGGCGCGCCGCAGGAAAGCCACCACCATCACGTCGAAGGCATCGGCACGGCAGCCGACTGCGAATACTGCGACGGGGTCTGCAACAGCCTGTGCAAGACCATGCCGAAGAAGGCCAAGGCGCCGGCGCTGTCGCTCGATCCCGATGCCCCGGTGAAGGTGACCGTCGCGGGGCATCACGACCACGGACACGATCATGGCCATGGCCATCATCACCACGGTCATGACCATGACCACGGCCACACCCATGCGCCCTATCCGCATGCCGATCATCCGCTGGGCCCGCGGAGCATGCAGAAGACGTGATCGCCTATCTCCGAGATCCGCAGGCCATCTACGCGCGCTCCTTCGCCATCATCCGCAGCGAGGCTGACCTCTCGCATCTGCCGCCGGATGCCGAGGCCATCGCGACGCGCGTGATCCATGCCTGCGGCATGCCCGAGATCGCCGCTGACCTTCGCATCTCGGATGGCTTCGTCACGGCGGCGGCCTCGGCCATCGCGGCAGGTCGGCCGGTGCTGGTCGATGCCGAGATGGTGCGCCACGGAATCATCGACCGGTCGCTGAACGTCATCTGCACGCTGAACGATCCCGAGGCGCGGCGCATCGGCATGGCGGCCGGCACGACGCGCTCGGCGGCGGCGGTGGGTCTCTGGTGGCCGCATCTCGACGGCGCCATCGTGGCGATCGGCAATGCGCCCACCGCGCTCTTCGCGCTGCTCGAAGCCATCGATGGCGGAGCGCCACGGCCCGCCGCCATCGTGGGTTTCCCCGTCGGCTTCGTGGGTGCCGCCGAATCCAAGGATGAGCTGGCCGCCAATCCGCGCGACATTCCCTTTGCCACGCTGCGCGGCCGCAAGGGCGGCTCGGCCATGGCGGCGGCGGTGATCAACGGCCTGACGCGCGGTGCTGCATGAGCAAGTGGCTCACCATCATCGGCATGGGCGAGGACGGCTACGCTGGGCTGTCGGAGAAGGCGAGGCAGGCGCTGCAGGCTGCCGAAGTGGTTGTCGGCTCCGAGCGGCTGCTCGGCTTCCTGCCGCCGCACGGGGCCGAGGTCCACGAATGGCCGCAGCCCTTCTCCGCCGTGGTGGAACGCATCACGCCGCTGCGCGGCCGCCGGACAGTCATCCTCGCCACCGGCGATCCGCTGAACTATGGCGTGGCGCGCAAGCTCCTGAGCTTCATTCCCTTCGCGGAGACCGAGATCATCCCGCATCTCTCGGCCTTCTCGCTGGCCGCCGCCCGCATGGGCTGGTCCCTGCCCGACTGCGATACGCTGACGCTGCATGGGCGCGATGCCGCCACCATCGAGGCCTTCATCCAGCCGGACGTGCGCCTCATCGTGCTGACCGCCGATGCAACGACGATCCCCGAAGTGGCCCGCCGCCTCGTGGCGCGCGGCTTCGGGCAGAGCCGCATCACCGTGCTGGAAAACATGAGCGGCGCGCGCGAAGGACAGGCCGCCTTCACGGCGCATGCCCTGCCCGACAGGCCTTTCTCCGATCTCAACACGCTGGCGATCCACTGCATTGCGGCTCCGGGCGCGCAGGTATTCTCGCGGCTTGCGGGCCTTCCCGACGAAGCCTTCATCCATGACGGGCAAATGACCAAGCGCGAGGTTCGTGCCGCGACGCTCGCCTCGCTGTCGCCCGCACCCGACCAGCTGCTTTGGGACGTGGGCGCGGGCTGCGGCTCGATCGCAATCGAATGGATGCGCAGCAGCAGGGGCTGCGAAGCGATCGCCTTCGAAGCCAACGACGGCCGTAGCCGCATGATCGCGGCGAATGCCGATCGTCTCGGCACGCCGCGCCTCAGGATCGTGACCGGCGAGGCCCCTGACACGCTCGCCGGACAGGCGAGTCCGGATGCCATCTTCATCGGCGGCGGCCTGGGCGATCCCGGACTCTTCGAGGCATCCTGGGAGGCGCTGAAGCCCGGCGGCATCATGGCCGCCAACGTCATCAGTATCGAGGGCGAATTGCATCTCTACGACCTGCACGAGAAGCACGGCGGCGACATCACGCGCATCGAGGTCTCGAACCTCACGCGGATCGGCCCGCTCCGCGCGCTCCGGCCGCGCATGGCGGTCACCCACTGGCGGACCCGCAAGCCATGGTGAAGTCCGGCATTCTCTATGGCGTGGGCGTCGGTCCCGGCGATCCGGAACTGATGACCGTCAAGGCCTGGCGGCTGGTCTCGACCGCACGGGTGATCGCCTATCTCGTGGCCAACGGGAAGGACTCCACGGCCCGCGACATCGCCGGCCCCTTCATCCCCGACGACGCCGTCCATCTGGTGATCGACATGCCCATGCGCACCGAGCGCGAGCCCGGCGAACGCGCCTACGATCAGGGCGCGGCCGCGATCGCCGTACATCTGCGCGAAGGCCGCGACGTGGTGATGCTCTGCGAGGGCGATCCCTTCTTCTATGGCAGCTTCATGTATGTCTTCGCCCGGCTGGCGAGGGACTTCACGACTGTCGTGGTGCCGGGCGTCACTTCGATCACCGCATCGGCAGCCGCCATCGGGCGCCCCCTCTCGGCCCGCAACGAAGTGGTGAAGGTCCTGCCGGCGACGTTGCCCGAAGACCGCCTGCGCGAGGAACTGGCAACCGCAGAGAGCGTCGCCATCATCAAGGTGGGGCGGCATCTGCCGAAGTTGCGCAACATCCTGGGCAGCCTCGACCTCGCGACTCGGGCGCATGTGATCGTCAAGGCCACCCATGGCGACCAGCGCACCGCGCCGCTGCTGGAGGTTACCGAGGAGACCCTGCCCTATTTCTCCACCATCCTCGTCTATACCGGAGGCGAATCCTGGTGAAGCCGGTCATCTTCATTCTCGGCGTCTCGGCCCTGCCCCTGGCGCGGTTACTCAAGGCGGAGCTTGGCGGCGAGATCCACGCGCCTGACTGCGTGTCAGGCGGCGATATTGCATATCCGAAGGCCAGGGCCCATCTCGCCAGGCTCTTCAACGAAGGCCGGAGCATCGTCGGCCTCTGCGCCAGCGGCATCCTGATCCGCGCCATCGGTCCGCATCTCAAGGACAAGCGCCGTGAGCCCGCGGTGGTTGCGGTGGCCGAGGACGGCAGTTCCGCGGTGCCGCTGCTCGGCGGTCATCATGGCGCCAATGACCTTGCACGCCGCATCGCCACAGTCTGCAAGGGCCATGCGGCGATCACCACGGCGAGTGACCTGCGCCTCGGCGTGGCGCTGGATGAACCGGCTGCGGGCTATGTGCTGGGCAATCCCGAGGACATGAAGAGCGTCACGGCTGCGATCCTGGCCGGCGCCACAGTGAGACTAGAGACTGCGCCGGGCCTTTCGCCGTTTCCCGGCTTGAACACTGCGACCGCAACGGACGAGTCCTCTTTCGTTACACTCAAGGTCTCGCATACGCGCAGTGCAGGCGACGGACGGACCCTCGTCTACCATCCGAAGACACTCGTGCTTGGCATCGGCTGCGAGCGCGGCGTCCCGGCGAAGGATGTCATTGCCCATGTGGAGGCTGTACTGTCATCCGAGGGTCTCGCGCCGCAGGCACTGGCCGCGATTTCCTCCATCGATGTGAAGGCCGACGAGGCCGCACTCCATGCGGCGGCCCGCCATTTCGACGTTCCTGCGCGCTTCTTCACCGCCGAAGAGCTTCGCGCGGAGTCTCATCGGCTGAAGACTCCGTCAGCCCTGGTCGAGAAGGAAGTGGGAACGCCGGGCGTGGCCGAGGCCGCGGCTTTGGCGATGGTCGGCAAGGACGGGACGCTTGTGGTGGAGAAGCGGAAGTCCGCGCGCGCGACCTGCGCCGTGGCCCAGGCCTCCGCGCCGCTGACCGACCTGCCGGGCCAAGCGCGTGGCATGCTTCATGTCGTGGGCCTCGGCCCCGGCACGCCGGAGTGGCGGGCACCAGCGGCCAGTGCCGCGCTCTCTTCATCGACCGATTGGGTCGGCTACGGACTCTATCTCGATCTTGCCGCCGACCTGCGCGACGGCCAGATCGAGCACCGCTTTCCGCTGGGCGGCGAGGAAGACCGCGTGCGCCATGCCATAGCGCTCGCCAGGCAGGGCAAGGAGGTATCGCTCATCTGTTCCGGCGATGCGGGCATCTATGCCATGGCGGCGCTGGTCTACGAGATCGTCGATCTCGAGCCCTCGCGCATCGCGGTCAATGTCATTCCCGGCATCTCCGCCTTCCAGGCCGCCGCCGCCAAGGCAGGCGCCATGATCGGCCACGACTTCTGCTGCATTTCCCTGTCCGACCTGCTCACGCCCTGGGATGTCATCGAGCGGCGGCTGACGGCTGCCGCCGAGGGCGACTTCGTGATCGCCTTCTACAACCCGCGCTCGCTGAAGCGCCGCGACCAGATCGAGCGCGCCTTCGCCATCCTCGCGCGACATCGGCCGGCCAGCACGCCGGTGATCATCGCGTCAAACCTCGGGCGTCCCGAGGAGAATGTGAAGATCGTGCCTTTCGCGCAGTTCGATCCGGACGACGTCGACATGCTCACGCTGGTCATGGTCGGGTCTTCGCAATCCAAGTCCTTCGCGCGCGGCGATGGCACAACCTATGCCTATACGCCCCGAGGTTATGCCAGGAAGAGAGAGGCCGCAGAATGACCGTCCATTTCATCGGTGCCGGACCGGGCGCCGCCGACCTCATCACGCTGCGCGGGCTGAAGCTGATCCAGTCCTGCCCGGTCTGCCTCTATGCCGGATCGCTGGTGCCGGAAGAAATCGTCAGGGCCGCGCCGGAAGGTGCGCGCGTGGTCGACACCGCGCCGCTGCATCTCGACGAGATCATCGCAGAGATGGAGGCTGCGCATGCGAAGGGTCATGATGTGGCCCGGGTGCATTCCGGCGACCCGTCGCTCTATGGCGCCATCGCCGAGCAGATGCGGCGGCTTGACCGCCTCGGCATTCCCTATGACGTGACGCCGGGCGTGCCGGCCTTCGCCGCCGCGGCGGCGGTGCTGAAAACGGAGTTCACACTGCCCGAAATCGCACAGACCGTCATCCTTACCCGCACCTCCATGCAGGCCTCGCCCATGCCGGAGGGAGAGGCGCTGGAGGAACTGGGACGCTCCAGGGCCACGCTCGCCATCCATCTCTCCATCCGCAACCTCGCCCATATCGAGCGGGTTCTCACGCCGCACTACGGGCCGGACTGCCCGGTGGTCGTCGCCTACCGCGTCACCTGGCCCGACCAGATGATCATCAAGGGGACGCTTTCGACGATCGCCAGGAAGGTGCGCGAGGCCAAGCTGACCCGCACCGCGCTGATCCTCGTGGGGCCGGTGCTGGGCGCC
>JAPLOT010000423.1 GCA_026400595.1 Alphaproteobacteria bacterium
AGTTCCCACGAAAGCAAGATACAGCTTTCTGTACTGAATCTTATCTTGAACTTGAGTTAGAGGTTCCAACAAGAGTCACTTTTTAGCTGCAAACTCGCGATCCTATTCGGTTCGGATCAACGGTCTTAGACGATGGTTGGCGCTATCCGCGCTCCTCCTGTTGCTCGCAACGGCAACGGGCGTCCGTGAGGTCCGGGCTCAGGAACAGCAGCCGAACATCCTTGTCATCTGGGGCGACGACATTGGGACAAGCAACATCAGCTTCAACAACAGGGGCCTGATGGGATACCGGACGCCGAACATCGATCGCATCGCCCAGGAGGGCGTGTCGTTCACCGACTACTATGGTCAGCAATCCTGTACGGCCGGGCGTGCCGCCTTTATCGGGGGCAACAACCCCTTGCGCACCGGCATGACCAAGGTGGGTGTGCCCGGAGCCTCCGAAGGCTGGCAAAAGACCGATGTCACCATGGCAACCGTGCTCAAGGCGCAAGGTTACGTGACCGGCCAGTTCGGCAAGAACCATCAGGGTGATCGCGACGAGCATCTGCCGACCCTGCACGGCTTCGACGAGTTCTTGGGTAACCTTTACCACCTGAACGCGGAGGAAGAGCCCGAGAACGAGGACTATCCAACCGATCCCGAGTTCCGCAAGCAGTTCGGACCGCGGGGCGTCATCCATTCCTGGGCAAATGCGGACGGGACTCAGAGGATTGAAGATACCGGCCCGCTCACCCGCAAGCGCATGGAAACCATCGACGACGAGACGCTTGCCGCGGCCATGGATTTCATCGCCCAGGCGCACAAGGAAGGAAAACCCTTCTTCGTCTGGTGGAATGGCACACGCATGCATTTCCGCACGCATGTTCGTGAGGATCGCCGGCACAAGGGCAATGACGAGTATACCGACGGCATGATCGAGCATGACATGCATGTCGGCCAGTTGCTCAAGCTGCTTGACGATCTTGGCATTGCAGACAAGACGATCGTCCAGTACTCGACCGACAATGGCCCGCACTTCAACACGTGGCCCGATGCCGGGAACACGCCATTCCGCAGCGAGAAGAACTCGAACTGGGAAGGCGCCTACCGCGTTCCGGCCTTCATTCGCTGGCCTGGCAAGTTTCCGGCGGGGGTGACCTTGAATGGCATCGTCTCGCACCAGGACTGGTTGCCGACCTTTGCCGCGGCGGCCGGCGCACCCGACATCAAGCAACAACTGCTGGCGGGCGTGGAGTTGAATGGTCGGCGCTACCGCAATCTCATCGACGGCTTCGACATGCTTGACTACCTTACGGGCAAGGCTGGAGAAAGTCCGCGCAAGTGGTTTGTCTATGTGAACGATGATTCCGAGATCGTCGCCGTGCGATGGGGCGACTGGAAGGTGGTCTATAAAGAGAACCGCGGCGAAGGATTCGGCGTCTGGCGCGAACCCTTCGTCAATCTGCGGGTTCCACTGGTATTCAACCTGCGCCGCGATCCTTACGAGCGCGCCCAGCACAATGCCAATACCTATGAGGATTGGGCCCTTGATCGACCCTTCATCATCTTCGGCGCCACGGCAGTTGCGCAGAAGTTCCTCGCCACGCTGAAGGATTTCCCGCCAAGTCAGTCGCCCGGTTCATTCAATCTCGACGCGCTCATGCGCCAGATGCAGGAGCGGTCCCGCAGTGAGAACTGAACTGCGAGGCATGAGGCCCTTGACTGGGATGCATACGCAGCGGCTGCCGGCCTGGTGGTCATGTCGCATGATGGCAGCGACAGTTTCCGGATTGGCCATGGCGGCCGCCTCGGAGTGATCGTGCTAGCCTGCTAGGCCTTGCTGTGTGCGGCATGGAATCTCTGTGGCGCCATCCAGATTGCCCATGGCCTTGCTACCTCCTGGGCCGGGTACATCGCTTCTGGCAGCGGCCTTCTCGCTCGTCCTGGCTGCCATTCTGATGCTGGGAGCTGGCGTGGAACCATTCTGGTTCTCGTCCCGGCGGTGCTGAGTGCGGGACTTGCCGGTCTGACAATCTGGAACGCCTTCAGCCTCCGGACGGCGCTCTGGCCGTCGGAATTCTGGCGTTTCGTGGCCGTGGCCCTGAGGTTAGGGGGAGCGATCCTGGTTCTTGCCGAGGCCGCACACCGCCAATTTGCGGCACCGGGGCGGAGCTAGCGGCGGCTCCTTCCTATAAGTGACGTTTTTGACAGTCTCGGCCCTGCTGCCCTCATCTAGTGTCCAACCGCATCCGGGAGGGTAAAATGCAGCAGACTCTGATTGAATCGCTCAAAGGCCAGCGCGAGACATCACTCAAGGCCACCGTCGGCGGGCCACCGCTGCGCACGTCAAACCCCTTCTTCGGCGTAGGCCCGATCACCGATGGCGCCCTGGACGAAGCTGACAGCCGGCTTACCCGCCTGGCCTTCGAACACTGGCTTGAAACGAACTACCG
>JAPLOT010000442.1 GCA_026400595.1 Alphaproteobacteria bacterium
ACATGCTGCTGCCCGGCAGTTTCGCCACGGCGCGAATCGAATCGATGAACGCCCGCGATGCAGCCCAGCGCGGCGTGAGCGTCGAGAGCGTCGTCGCCGAATCGACTGCGGGCATCCCCCTGGGCCGCTACGGCGATCCGAAGGAATTCGGCGCGGTCGCCGCCTTCCTCGCCAGTCCCCGGGCCTCCTACGTGACGGGCCAGATGATCCGGATCGACGGCGGCGCCACGCGCTCGACATGAGCCTCATCGGCGATCTGCGCGCGGCCCTCGGCGAGGACGCAGTGCTCGCCGGCGCAGACATCGGCGCCCGCTACCGCTCCGACCGCAGCGAGACCGGTACCGCGCTGCCGCTGGCCGTCATCCGCCCACGGTCGACCGAAGATGTATCAGCCGCCTTGCGGCTCTGCCACGCCGCGGGCCAGCCCGTCATCGCGCAGGGCGGCATGACGGGCCTTGCGGGCGGCGGCAATCCCAATGGCAGCGAGATCGTCATCAGCTTCGAACGCCTCTCCGGCATCGAGGAGATCGACACGGCCTCGGCCACCATGACGGTGAAGGCCGGAACGCCGCTCGAGACCTGCCAGCAGGCCGCAGCCGAAGCCGGGCTCTTCCTTGCGCTCGATCTCGGCGCGCGCGGCTCCTGCCAGATCGGCGGCAATCTCGCCACCAATGCCGGGGGCATCCGTGTCATCCGCTACGGCATGGCGCGCGAGCAGGTGCTGGGACTCGAGGCCGTGCTGGCCGACGGCACCGTCGTCACCTCGCTCAACAAGATGCTGAAGAACAATGCGGGCTACGACCTGAAACAGATCTTCATCGGCTCGGAAGGAACCCTCGGCCTCATCACCCGCGCGGTGCTGCGGCTCCATCCGCCGCCGGGCGAGATCGTCACCGCGCTCTGCGCGCTCGCCGCCTTCGACGATGTCGTAACGCTGCTGCGCCGCGCGCAGGGCCGTCTCGGCGGCATCGTCGCCTTCGAGGCCATGTGGCGCGACTACTTCGGCTTCAATGCCGCGGCACTGGGCCTGAGCTTCTTTGCAAACGAGCACGGCTTCTGGACCATCCTCGAGAGCACCATGGAGAAGGATGCGGTCGAGTCCTTCCTGGCCGGTTGCATCGAAGACGGCCTCGTCGCCGACGCGCTGATCGCCCAGTCCGAGGCGCAGGCGCGGCAGATCTGGTCGGTGCGCGAGGGCTACCCGATCGAGAAGCTGCCCAATCTCCTGAACTTCGACGTGAGCCTGCCCATCGCGCGCCTCGGCGCATATGCCGAGGCCTGCACCGCGGCGCTCAGGGCGAAATGGCCCGCGGCGCATGTCTCATTCTACGGCCATGTGGGCGACAGCAACGTCCATATCTGCGTGTCCACGCTCTATGGCCCCGGCGAGGACCTGCACAGCGTCGATGACATCGTCTATGGAACCCTCAAGGGCTTCGGCGGCTCGATCTCGGCGGAGCACGGCATCGGCACGCTGAAGCGCCCCTATCTTCATGTCTCCCGCAGCCCGGCTGAGCTGGCCCTGATGCGCCAACTCAAGCAGGCGCTGGATCCGAAGGGCATCCTCAATCCCGGCAAGGTCATCTGATGGACGGGCTGATCCGCGCGGCCAACGCGCCCCTTGCCTTCCGGCTCGTGCTGGCACTCCCCGCCATCGTCATGCTGTCGCGCTTCGCGCTGTCCGGCGGCGGCCTTGGCCATGTCCTGCAGGCCTCGGGCGAATGGGCAGCCCGCCTGCTCATCGTGACGCTGGCGGTCACGCCCATCCGCATGATCTTCAAGGGGCATCACTGGCCCATGTGGCTGTTCAAGCGCCGCCGCGACCTGGGCCTTGCCGCCTTCCTCTATGCGTTGCTGCATCTCGCCGTCTACGTGGTCCGGCAATCCAACATCCACGTCATTCTCTACGACCTTCAGTACAAGGAATATCTCACCGGCTGGTTGGCGCTGACACTTATGCTGATGCTGACGCTGATCAGCAACGACCGGCTGCTGCACAGCCTCGGCCTATGGTGGAAAAGACTGCAGCGCGCGGCCTATCTCGCGGCTTTGGCCGTCTTCCTGCACTGGATCTGGATGAAGCTCGACGACACGCCGGCGCTTGCGCACTTCATCCCCCTGGTCCTGCTTGAAGCCTGGCGCCTGTGGTACCGTTTCGCCCGCCCCGGCGCACAGCGCCGCGAAGGCCCGCCGTAAGCGCGGGTCAGGCCGTCTCCCGGAGCGGCTCGGCGGTGTCGCTTCCGAGCAGGCTGCCCAGGGCCGTGGCGGCCTGCGGCCGGCCGAAATAGAAGCCCTGCAGCTGGTTGCAGCCCGAAAGCCGCATGAGCTGGGCCTCCTCTTCGGTTTCCACGCCCTCGGCGATGATGTTTGCCGACAGTCCCTTGGCGATGAGGATCGTGCCCTGCACAACCTGCTGGGCGGCAATGTCGGTCGAGATCGAATGGGTCAGCGAGCGGTCCAGCTTGATCTTGTTGAAGCCATATTCGCGCAGGTATCCGACGCTGGCATAGCCTGTGCCGAAGTCGTCCAGCGCGACGGTCACGCGCAGGCCCTGGAGCTCCCGGATCACCTGCTTCGCACGCACCGGATTCCGGATGAGCACAGACTCGGTGAACTCCACTTCGAGGCGGTGGAGCGGCAGCCCCGCCTCGCCGGCGATACGGGTGATGTCGGGAACCAGCTGCGGATTGGCGATCTGCACCGGCGAGACATTGACGGCCAGTTTCAGGTCGTGCCACTGCACCATGTCGCGGCAGGCAATGCCGAGGATCAGTGCGCTGAGACTGTCGATCAGGCCATGCTCCTCGGCCACCGGGATGAAGCGGTCGGGCGGCAGTTCGCGCGGCGATGACTTGGGCCAGCGGGCCAATGCTTCCACGCCCACGATCGACCGGTCGCGCGAATCGACCATGGGCTGGTAGGCCACGTCGAACTCGCCACGCGCGATGAAGGCCCGCAGTTCGTTCGCGATGGTGAGGTCCTCGATGCGTTTCAGATCCAGCGTTGCGTCGAAGCGGCGCCAGCGGTTGCGCCCATTGTCCTTTGCGTCATACATCGCGATGTCGGCCCGCCGCATCAGCTCGGACGGGTCGAGCGGCTCGCTGCCCAGTTCGGCAATGCCGATGCTGGCGCCGATGCTGGCGATGCGGCCGTCGATGTCGAAGGGCTCCTTCACGAAGGCCAGAATGCGCCGCGCAATCTGCTCGCTGCGGACCACCGCGTTTTCCCCGGTCACCAGCACGGCGAATTCGTCGCCGCCGAGACGCGCGATGAGTCCGTCGCCGGACGCCACGCTTTCCAGTCCGGCCGCGACGGCCCGGATCAGCTTGTCGCCGGTCTCGTGATCATAGGCATCATTGACAGCCTTGAACCCGTCGAGGTCGATGAAGATGAGCGCAAGTTCGCCAGGCTTCGCCTGCGCCAGCCGTGTGCCCAGCTCGTCGAGCAGAAAGGCGCGGTTGGGCAGGCCCGAGAGGGCATCTTGGCGCGAGGCCAGCCGCGCTTTACGTTCATTGTTCTCCATCCGCGAGATGACACGGCCATAGGAGAAGGCAAGCGGGGTCATCACGCCGATGAGCGCCAGGATGGTCGCCAGGGCGCTGAAGCGGTAAGTCTGGCTGGCGAGATCGCCAGGGTGCCGGGCCTGCCAGTTGGCGAGCGCCACCGGATTGCCCCAGTGGTCCAACAGGGCCGTGTCCGAGGCCATCTCCGCGCGAGACCGGATCGGTACAATGGCAAGCGCGTCGACGATGTACTGTTCGCTCATCTTGGCAAGAAGCGGCGGCGTGAGCTGCTTCGAGAAGATCAGAACGTTCGGCCGCGGCGTCGGGATCCGGATGTCGTCGCTCGTCGCCAGGATCGGTGCCGCCGCCATCACCGCAAGCCCCTGCGGCGTCTCGACAAGCGAACTCAGAACCCCGAAATCCTCGCCGTTCATGGGAAGCTCGCTGAGCGTCCGCTCCAGGGCCTTGCCGAAATAGGTGTCGGCGGGAACATCGAGGGTCTCGCCATTCTGGAAGGCCGTGATGACGTCGCCATTCGCATCGACGAGATACATGGTATCGTAGTTGATGTCGTCGCTGCCCACGCCCCATGTGTCGTACATCCAGTCCGGATCGATCTTGCCGTAGGACTGCAGCACCGCATCGTCCCAATGCGCATTGTCGGCCACGGTCCCGGCCAGGCGCTCCTGCGCGGACGCCATGGCAGACTTCACGGCCTGCCAGGTGCGCTTGGCCTCCTGCTGGTCAACGCTCTGCGCGATGCCATTGAGCATCCGGTGGGAGCTCCAC
>JAPLOT010000579.1 GCA_026400595.1 Alphaproteobacteria bacterium
GCCGGAACCTGCGCATCGTCGATCCCGCAGCGCTGCGTGCCCTGGTCGACGAGGACTGGGGCTAGACTGCCAGATAGCCGCCGTCGATGGGGAGGATGGTGCCGGTAATGTAACTGGCGAGCGGCGACGCGAGGAAGAGCACGCCGCCCGTCACGTCTTCAGGCTTTCCCCAGCGCTTCAGCGCCGTGCGCGACTGGATCGCCGCATGCTTTTCGGGATCGGCCCGCAGTGCGGCGGTCAGCGGCGTCTCGATCCAGCCCGGCGCCACGGCGTTCACCCGTATCCCCTCGGCGGCATAGGCGATGGCCAGCGACTTGGTAAGCTGGGCCACCCCGCCTTTCGAAGCGGCATAGGCCGGTGCCGGGCCGCTGCCGAAGAAGCTCAGCATGGACGCGATGTTGACGATTGACCCCTGTGCCATCGCAAGCTTCGGGCGTGCGGCCGCGCAGACCCGCATGGTGCCCGAGAGATTGACGTCGACCACGGCGTCGAAGACATCGGGATCGTGCTCCTCCAGGCGGCGGATCAGTCCTGCGCAGTTCACCACCACGTCGAGACGGTCCAGACCCCCGACGAAGCGATCGACGGCCACCTTGTCGCGCACGTCGAGCGTCATCGTCGTCAGGCCAGGACACGCGATGTCCTCAAGCCCCGCGGCAAACACCCGGGCGCCTTCCGCGGCGAAGCCCTCGGCGATGGCCAGCCCGATGCCAGATGTGCCGCCGGTCACCAGCACGCAGCACTCACGGAAACAGCCGACAGGCCACAGGCTCATGTGATGGTCTCCGTCAACGGATGAACCGGTCGACGAAATCCGCGCCAAGCCCGACCTTGTCGAAATGCATGTCGATCTTGGTGAAGACGTCCTCGTAGCCCAGAGGTTTTCCCCAAGGATCGACATAGTACATGATCCCGTTGACCTGAAAGAAGGTTATCATCTCCTCCACGTCGTCTGGCACCACCAGCGTGTGGGTTTCGCCTGGCGGCTCGAAGACATAGCTGCCTTCGGTCGCCACCCAGTCATGTTCCAGGTAGTGCCAGCGCCCCTTCAGCACGAGCCCGTGCACCGCATTGGGATGGCGGTGGCGCGACAGGACACCCGCCTTGCGCACGCGCAGCAGGTTCATCCAGTAGCCTTGGGAACGGTTGAGGCAGAGTGGCCGGAACCAGACATTCTCCGCCTGTGGCACCCAGAAGCGCTCGTCCTGCGGCACCGCATCGGCAATCACGATTTCGGGCAGCGCCTCGCGCGGCATCGGCAGCTGGTAGGGCATGCGGGCATTGTCGTCGAGAGGGGCAGGCATGATGGCGCTCCAGGGAATCCGAGAGTCCAGTGTTTCAGCATTCTGCTGCGAAACCAAGCCCCCGAATCTCAGCAGCAGTCATGCGCCGGGGGCGGCGGCGGCACGTCCATCGCGGGGTTTTCGTCGAAGAAGCCGAAGGGCATCCAGTGGAACCCGGCATAGACCACCGGCTGCACCGGCCAGTCTTCCGGCCGCGGCAGGTGATGATAGTTGAGCGTGTACCACACCACCACGTTCTCGTTCTCGAGCGGGCGATCAGCCTTGGTCCATCGGGGCAGGCCGTCGCCGCCGGCATGCTGGTTGGGATACCAGCCTGCGGGGAAGAGCTCGTCGGCGGCATAGCGCGTCGCCCAGAAATGCCGGAACATGAATCCGGCGCGCTTCGCGACGGGGGCCTCGGGGTGCAGGAAGGGCAGTGCATTGGTCGATGGCACCAGCTTGTAGGCCGTGTTCTGGCCCAGCCGGTTCCTTGCCGCAGGATTGATCACCTTCCAGTAGCGCTGCGAGGCAATGTCCAGATTGCGCTGCGCGGCCTGCTCGGTGGTAAGCGCGGTTTCCACCTTGCGGATGGCATTGCCGTGCGGATTGCCGGGTCCCATCGGCGGACTCTCGAAACTGACCTCGCGCACGGCATTGCGGTCGCCATCGACCGCCATGTCGAAGCGGTAGGAGAAGACGTGCTGGTGCGTGTGCGAGTCGATGCCCGGCGCGATGATGTTGCCATAGGCCGACGAGCGGTCGTCGGCGGTGGCGGTCGGAAACGGAATGCCGGTGGCCTTCACCTCCACGCCGATGGTGCCAT
>JAPLOT010000499.1 GCA_026400595.1 Alphaproteobacteria bacterium
AGGTCGGCTTCGAGGTGATCGAGGTGCTGCGCAACGGCCGCGCGGAACCCTATGCGCTTGAATCGATATCCAATGGCACCCGGATCCGCATCGGAAACAAGGACGTTCTGATCGGCAGCGGCATCCATGTCTATGAGATCACCTATCGCACCACGCGTCAGCTGGGCTTCTTCGAGACCTACGACGAACTCTACTGGAACGTGACGGGAAACGGCTGGACCTTCGCCATCGACCGCGCCGCCGTGACCATCCGGCTGCCACCGGGCGCGGAGATCCAGCAATCCGCGGGCTATACCGGGCCGCAGGGCGCCGATGGCAGGGACTTCCGCGTTCTCAACGGCAATGGAAGCGTCTTCGAGGCGGAGACCACACGGCGCCTCGAACCCTATGAGGGCTTCACCGTTGCCGTTGCCTGGCAGAAGGGCATCGTCACGCCGCCGAGCGAAACCGACCAGTGGCGCTGGTGGATCGGCGACAATGCCGGGATCTTCGCCCTGATCGCGTCGCTGCTTGCCTCGGGGCTGTACTATTTCTCGGCGTGGAACAAGGTGGGCCGCGATCCGCCGAAGGGCACCATCATCCCGCTCTTCCGCCCGCCGGCAGGCCTCAGCCCCGCCGGCGCCCGTTACCTGCGCGAATACGGGCTCGACGATCGCGGCTTTGCAGCGGCGCTCGTCGGGTTGGCGGTGAAGAAGCATCTTAAGATCAAGGACGAGGACGGCGAGTTCGCGATCACGCCGCTCAACCGCTCGGGCGGCGGCGATCCGCTGACACCGGCGGAGGGCGCCTTGTTCAAGTCCCTGCCATCGGGCGAGCTGAAGTTGAAGCAGTCCAATCACCAGATGGTGCGCAATGCCCGGAGCGTACTCAAGGATGCGCTGGAGGCGGAGTATGAAGGCAGCGCCTTTGTCCGCAACATCGGCGCCTTCGTGAAGGGTGCGATCATCTCGGCCGCGGGCCTGGTCCTTGGCGCGCTCCTCATGCCCCCTGAGGATGGCTTCGCGGGGCTCTTCCTCGTCGGCTGGATGAGCATCTGGTGGGGCGTGGTCCTGACCTTCCTGTGGTTCACGCTGAAGGGCCTGTTCCAGGGCAAGGGCATCGCCAGCCGCGTCGGCTCGGTCTTCATGCTGCTGTTCCTGGTGCCCTTCGTCGGCGGCGGCGTCATGGCGCCGCTGGGCATTCTCCTGGGCGCAGGATCGCCGCGGCTTTACCTCCTCATTGGAACGGCGGTGCTGCTCGGCGTCATGAACCTGGTCTTCTTCTACCTCCTTCGTGCACCCACCCTGCCGGGCCGCAAGCTGCTGGACGAGATCGAAGGCTTCCGCCTCTACATGACGACGGCGGAAGAAGAACGTCTGAAGGTCCTGCATCCGCCGGAGAAGACGCCCGAGCTCTTCGAACGCTATCTTCCCTATGCCCTGGCACTGGACTGCGAGAACGAATGGAATGCGAAGTTCGCATCGGTCCTGGCTGCCGCGGCCATGGCCGGCGCGGCGCAGCCGGGCTGGTATAGCGGGCGCAACTGGGATGCCGGACGGACCGGGAGCTTCACCGACAGCCTGGGCAGCAGCCTGTCATCCAGCGTGGCCTCGGCCTCGACGGCGCCCGGCAGCCGGTCGGGATCGGGTGGCGGCGGATCGTCGGGCGGCGGTGGCGGCGGTGGCGGCGGATCGGGCTGGTAGTCAGGCGCCCTCAAGCTCCTCGCGCTTCATCTCGAGTTCCAGCCACTGCTCTTCGGCACGTGCGAGTTCGTCGCGGATCGTGGCCAGCCGCTTGATGTCGGCATCGAAACCCTTGGCATCGCGGCCGAAGTAGCCCGGATCGGCAAGGCGCTGTTCAAGCGCCGCCGCCTCGGCCTCGAGCTTCTTCATGAGGCCAGGCAGGATTTCCAGCGCATGCTTCTCCTTGAAGGAGAGCTTGCGCTGTCCCTGGGCCGGCGCTGCGGCCGGACCCGCCGCTGCGGCCTTTGGAGAGGTCACGGCCTTCGCCTTCCGGGCCGCCACGCCGGCCCCGCGCTGGGTCACCATGTCGGTATAGCCGCCGGCATATTCGATCCAGCGGCCCTCGCCTTCCGACATCAGGACGGAAGAGGCGACACGATCCAGAAAGTCGCGATCATGGCTCACCAGCAGGATGGTGCCCTGGTAATCGGCCAGCATCTCCTGCAGCATGTCGAGCGTCTCGAGGTCGAGATCATTGGTCGGCTCGTCAAGCACCAGCAGGTTGGAGGGCTTGGCCAATTCGCGCGCCAGGATGAGGCGCGCGCGCTCGCCGCCGGAGAGCACCGAGACCGGCGTCCGCGCCTGCTCGGGGCGAAAGAGGAAGTCCTTCATGTAGCTCACCACGTGGCGCGTCTCGCCATTGATGGTGACGGTCTCGCCGCGCCCGTCGGTGATGACATCGGCCAGCGTGCGCTCGGGATCGAGGCTCTGCCGGCTCTGGTCGAGCATCACCGTCTGCAGCGCGGTGCCGAGGCGGATCGAACCGGCGTCGGGCGCCAACGCGCCGGTAATCAGCTTGATCAGCGTCGTCTTGCCCGCGCCATTGGGTCCGACGATGCCGAGCCGGTCGCCACGCATGACCAGCAGGTCGAGCTTGTCGACGATCATCCGGTCGCCGAAGGATTTCGACATGGCCTTGGCCTCGGCCACCAGCTTGCCGGAGAGATCGCCGGCGGAGGCTGCCATGCGCACGGCGCCGAGTGCGCCCACATGCTCGCGCCGGTCCTTGCGCAGCTTGGCGAGCAGGTCCACGCGGCGCATGTTGCGTTTGCGCCGCGCCGTCACGCCATAGCGCATCCAGTGTTCTTCGGTGGCGATGCGCTGGGCCAGCAGCGCCTGTTCGGTCTCTTCCTTCGCCAGGACCTCATCGCGCCAGGTTTCGAACTGGGCGAAGCCGCGGTCAAGGCGGCGCGATGCGCCGCGGTCCAGCCAGACGGTGCGGTTGGTCAGCGCCTCGAGGAAGCGGCGGTCATGGCTGATCAGCACCATGGCGCTGCGCAGCGATTTCAGTTCGGCCTCCAGCCATTCGATGGCGGGCAGGTCGAGATGGTTGGTGGGCTCGTCGAGCAGCAGGATGTCGGGTGCCGGCGCCAGCGTGCGGGCGATGGCGGCGCGGCGGATTTCGCCGCCCGAGAGGCGCGCGGGATCCTCCTCGCCGCTGAGGCCCAGATCGCGCAGCAGGCTGACGCAGCGGTGTGGATCGTCGGTCGGGCCGAGACCCGCCATGACATAATCCATCACGGTGGCGAAGCCCGCGAGATCGGGCTCCTGCGGCAGGTAGCGCAGCGTGGTGCCGGGCTGCAGCCAGCGGCTGCCCTTGTCGTAGTCGACGAGACCGGCGGCGATCTTGAGAAGCGTCGACTTGCCCGAGCCGTTGCGCCCCACCAGGGCGATCCGCTCGCCCTCGGACACGGCAAGCTCGGCGCCTTCGAGCACGGGCTTGCCGCCGAAGGTCAGTTCGATGTCGCGGAGATGAAGACGGATCTGGGCCATGGCTGCGGGCGGATTAGCGCATCGGCCGCGCCGGTTCCAGTCCGCCGAGATAGGATTCGAGGCCGGGCACGTCGGTGCTGGCGAGAAGTTCTGCGGTGGGCCGGAGTGCGACGATCTCGCCATGATCGACGAAGGCCGTGAAATCGGCTGCCTGCCGGGCATCCTCGGGCTGGTGCGAGACCATGAGGACGGTAAGCTTGCGGTCCTTCTGCAACGTCATCAGCAGATCGAGCATGTCGCCGCGCAGTGCCGGGCCGAGGGCGGCGAAGGGTTCGTCCAGCAGCAGGACCGGGCGGTCGCGCAGCAGGGCGCGCGCGATGGCGACGCGCTGGCGCTCGCCGCCGGAGATCTCGGCGGGCTTGCGCGACGCGAGGCCCGCGAGTCCGGTCTGCGCCAGAACGTTGTCAACATGAGCCGATTGACCCGCATCCAGCCGCAAGCCCGGCGACAGGCCGATCGCCACATTGTCCCGCACGCTGAGATGGGCGAAGACGTTGTTGTCCTGGAAGGTCATGCTCACGGGGCGCCCGGCCGGCGGCGTCTGCGTCACGTCCTGCCCGT
>JAPLOT010000341.1 GCA_026400595.1 Alphaproteobacteria bacterium
GTAAGGTCTCTGACCGAGAGCAGGATGCTCATCCCTGTGCCTCGTACTTGCCGCCGCCGAAGTAGGCCTCGATCACGCGTTCGTCATGCCGCACGTCATCGACGGTTCCCCGCATGAGAAGCCTGCCTTGTGCCATCACCACGACCCCGTCACACAGCCGCGAGACGTAGTCGAGGTCATGTTCGATCAGGCAGAAGGTGAGACCACGCTCCCTGTTCAGCAGTTTGATCTTTTCGGCGATCTTGACCAGCAGCGTGCGGTTGATGCCTGCACCGATCTCGTCCAGCAGGATGATCCGCGGATTGCGCATCAGTGCGCGGCCGAGCTCGAGCAGTTTCTTCTGGCCGCCGGAAAGATTGCCGGCCTTCTCATCGATGACCCGGTCGAGCTCGAGGAACGTGACGGTCTCCCGCGCCGCGCGGTAGACGGCCTCCTCCTCGCCGAGGAAGCGACTGCGCCGGAACATCACATTGAACACATTCTCACCCAGCGGCATGGCCGCGGCTGCCATCAGGTTTTCAAGCACAGTGAGGCGCGAGAACTCCTGAGGAATCTGGAATGTCCGGGCCAGTCCTTTCTCGGCCCGCTGGTGCGGCTTGAGCCGCGTGATGTCGATCGCTTCCAGCAGGATCCTGCCCGATTGCACCGGCACGTGGCCCGCGATGGCATTGAACATGGTGGTCTTGCCTGCCCCGTTGGGACCGATCAGGCCGGTGATGCGGCCTGTCGGGATCTCGAAGCTCACGCCATCGACGGCCTTGAGGCCACCGAAGCTGACATTGACCTTGTCGACTGTGATCATGGAAGGGGTCCCGCCCCATCGCTGGGGCGGGAACCGGACTTACTGGATCACCGCAGTCTGCTTGTACTTGTCGCCATCGACCACGAACTTTCCGATGAAGCCGGTGACATCGCCTGCGGCATCGAAGTCGTAGGCACCGCCGGCGCCGTCATAGTCGATGTCCTTGCCTTCCTTGATCAGGGCCTTGGCCTTTGCCCATTCGCCAGGGCCGACCTTCTCGCCCGGAGCCGACGCAACCTCGCGAAGCGCAGCCGCCATCTTGGCGCGGTCAGCGGAACCCGCCTTCTCGATGGCCAGCAGTGTGAGGAAGGTCGCGTCATAGGTCTGGTCGACGAAGGCCTTGTCGGCGCCTTCCTTGAACTCCGCATTGTAGAGGTCATGCAGCGTCTTCTGGTTCGGATTGTCCGCTGGCGAGGTGGGCGAGGAGAAGAAGGAGGTGGCCAAGGCCTCGGCGCCGACATCCTTGATCAGTGCTTCGTCGCGCAGGCCATCGGTGCCGATGAACCGTGTGAAGAGGCCGCCCTCGATCGCCTGCTTGACGATCTTGCCGCCGGAGTCGCCTGCATAGGCAACGACGACCAGCGCTTCGCCGCCCGCCTTGGAGAGGGTCGCCAGCTCGGAACGGTAGGAGTCCTTTTTCTCTTCGTGCTTGACCTCGGCCACGACCTCGCCTCCGGCGGCCTTGTAGGCATCGATAAAGGTCTGGCCGATGCCGACGCCGTAGTCATTGTTCACGTAGGTGACGGCAACTTTCTTGATACCCTCGTCGAGTACCATCTTGGCCAGCACCGCGCCCTGGTAGTTGTCCGACGGCACGATACGGTAGAGCAGATCATTGTCCTTGACGCCAGTCATGGCCGGCGAGGTGGCGGTGGGCGAAATCTGGACGACACCCGCCGGAATGGAAGCCGCTTCGGCTGCGGCGATGGTGGTCCCCGACATGAGCGCGCCCATGATGATGGGTACGTTCTCGACATTGATCAGCTTTCCGGCGGCGTCGACGGCGCCCTGCGACGAGCCCGTCGTGTCGCCGAAGACCGCGATGGCCTGCCCGTCGAGCAGGCCACCCTGCTCGTTGACGTGCTTGACGGCAAGATTGGTTGCATTCTGCAGTGGCGGAATGAAGTTGGCGATGGGGCCGGTGATGTCCATCAGGATGCCGACCTTGGTATCGGCCGCCAGCGCCAGGGCGCTGGTCCCGAACAGAGCCATGGCGGCGATCGTCATTGTGAATTTTTTCATTGTTTTCCTCCCAGGATTGAAAAGTGCCCGATGCTACTTGAGCGCCCCTCGGGCTGTCATCAGGAATCGCTCAAAAACCGATGAAATCCACTCAGGGCCCGTCACACGTCCTCAGGCGAGCCAGGCAGAACCTCGGTCCGGAACGCGCCGGGCAGGGTCACTTCCAGCAGTTGCAGATCGGACGTGGGCGCGCCGTATCGCGTGGCCATGCCGGGCGGAATGACGAAGGCATCGCCCGAGGCAAGCCGATAGGGATCCTTGCCCTGCCCCTCCAGCACCATCCCTCCCGACATGACGAAGGTAAAGAGGATGTCGCCGTCGTGGCGGGTCCATGGCGCAGCCTGACCGGTGGGCCGCGCCACCACGACAGACGCGACGCCCCGGGTGTTGGCGCAGATCGTCGTGTCGCGCGCCTCGAATCCGGGAATGCGGAAGGGCCTGAAAGTCCCGTCCCTGGCCAGGCTATGGACGAAGCGCTGCCCGTCCCATTCGCGCGCGGGCCGCAGGTCCGGCGTGGGCAAGGCCATGTCATGGTCGATCTCCGTGATGTGCTCGGCGGGAACCCCGATCTCGATCACCTCGATGCTATCGGCCGCATGCAGCACCTTGTGCCGGATGGTTGGCGGCTGGATGAAACAATCGCCAGCGGTCAGGCGGCGCGGCCCGCCCTGGTCCTCATAGAGGACGTCGACCCAGCCCCGGATGCAGAAGATCAGCTGAAAGCCGACCTTGTGGAAATGCACCATGTCGGGCACAGGTCCGTCCGGCACACGGATATGCGAGGCGATCATCGCACCACCCAGCCTTGAAGGAACGAGGTCGCGATACTCCATGCCGGCACGGCCGATGATCCAGGGCGCCTGATCGGCCAGTCGCCGCACCACGAAGGCATGTTCGGTCGGCGGCAACACCAGCGGCGGATCGAGTTCCTCGATCTCGATGCGGGTCCCGTTGGGCGCTGTCAGCAGGCGCTGGCCTTCGGCAAAGCCATCCGGATCGTCGGTGAGAATGCGCAAGGTACCCGGCGCTTCGCGGGCGCCCTTCTCGATCCGCAGCCGCAGGCCGTGACCCGAGAGTACGGCGATCTGCGGATTGTCGGCCGGATAGATCATGTCGAGGCGCATCTTCAGCGTCTTCGTGAAGAAGGGCAGATCATTGCGCAGCTCCTGCGTCGGCAGCCGGATCTCGGCGCGGGTTTCAGTCACCCGCATGGTTCCTTGGACTCATACCGACACCTTTTCGTATTTCGGCAGCTGCCAGATCCTCTCGGCCAGAATCCGGCGCAGGCGCTGCACCGCGGTCCAGCAATCGACATGGCGGATGACCAGCGGCGAGACGCCGAAGCGGATGGCATCGGGCTTGCGGAAGGAAGAGATCACGCCCGCATCGATCAGCGCCTCGACGACCGAACCGGCACCGGGCGAGGAAAACGACACATTCCCGCCGCGCCTTGCATGATCGTCGGGCGAATTCACCGTGACGCCCAGCGAGCCGCACTCCTGCCTGAGCGCTGCGATGAGAAAGTCAGTCAGCGACCTGTGCTTGGCCCAGAGCTTTGCCGGCTCGACCCTCGGCCAGACATCGAGAATGGCTGATGCCAATTCGTCGGCGCCGACCAGCGGCGTGCCGGTCAGAAACTTCTTCACGCCCGGATGCGGCGCGAAGTCGCGCGCGAAGGCGAAGACATCAGCATGGCCCATCCAGCCGGCAAGCGTGGGCCAGACATCGTCGCCAAGCCCGGGTTTCAGATAGATGTAGGCCGGGCCGCCCGGACCGGTGCAAAGATACTTGTAGCCGCAGCCGATGGCGAGATCGGCATCCGCCAAACCGACGTCCACCGGCACGGCGCCGGCGGAGTGCGACAGATCCCACACAGCCAACGCGCCATGACGATGCGCCGCCGCCGTGACCTTCGCCATGTCCCAGCGCTCTCCGGAACGATAGTCGACATGGCTCAGTGCCGCGACCGCAACACCAGCAACCAGCGCGGCAATGGCCTCATCCTCGCTGTCCACGAACCGTATCGTCACCCGGCCGCCCGACACCTTCGCGATACCTTGCAACACATGCACGTCAGTCGGGAAGTTACCGTTCTGCGTGAGAACGACCTTGCGATCTGGCCGCAGCGCCAGGGCATGGGTCACGGCCTTGAACTGGTTGAGCGTGGTGGAGTCACTCATCACCACCGTGCCGGGTGCGGCGCCGATCAGCGGCGCAATGCAGTCACCCAGCAGCGAGGGCATCTCCAGCCATTGCCGCTGGCTCCAGCCGCGGCGGCGCAGATGAACCCAGTCGTCCAGCAAGCCCTTGGCCTTCCCGCGCACCGCCTTCGGCATCGGGCCGACCGAGTTGGCATCCATGTAGATGGTGTCGTCAGGACATTCGAAGAGTGCGCGAATGGGCGCGAGATCGTCCTTGGCATCAAGGGTTTGCGCCAGTTCGAGGGAGGCGGATGTCATAATGGGCAGCTAACCACGGCCCCCGTTTTCTTGCAATAGTGAAAGAACCTTGCAAATTTGCAAGACGCCTCCATAATCGCCGACATGGCAAAGCAGATCAAGCTCGCCGCCGACATCGGCGGCACCTTCACCGATATCGTGCTCGAATCCGGCGCCAAGCGCTGGAGCGGCAAGGTTCTCACAACGACGGCGGCGCCGGAACTTGGCGTGATCGAGGGCATCCGGCTGGTGCTCGAGCAGTCCGGGCTGACACCTGCCGACGTGGGCGTCTTCATTCACGGGACGACATTGGCCACCAATGCGCTGATCGAGCGCAAGGGTGCCAGGACGGCCTTCGTCACCACCGAAGGCTTCCGCGACATTCTCGAGCAGGGCTACGAGAAGCGCTTCGACCATTACGACCTGATGATCGACCGGCCACAACCGCTGGCGCCGCGCACCCTGCGCTTCACGTTGCGCGAGAGACTGTCGGCAGACGGCGAAGTCTTGATCCCGCTGGACGAAAGCCAGGTCGATGCCCTGGCAGCACGGATCATCGCCGAAGACGCAAAGGCCGTGGCCGTCGGCTTCCTTCATGCCTATGCCCATGACGCGCATGAGCGGCGCGTGCGGGAACTCCTGCAGCGGCGCCTTCCGAAAGACGTCACCATCTGCATCTCCAGCGAGGTGGCCCCCGAGATCCGCGAATACGAGCGATTCTCGACCACGGTCGCCAACGCCTATGTGCGCCCGCTGATGGCAGGCTACCTGCACCGCCTGCGCGACGAGCTGCAGGACATGGGGCTCAAGGCGCCGCTGTTCCTGATGATGTCGGGCGGCGGGTTGACCACGCTCGAAACGGCGGCGCGCTTCCCAATCCGCCTCGTCGAATCCGGACCGGCGGGCGGGGCGATTCTCGCCAGCCAGATCGCCGGCGAATGCGCGCTGAATGAGGTCCTCTCCTTCGACATGGGCGGCACCACCGCCAAGATCTGCCTGCTGAAGGACGGCGAGCCCGAACGCGCGCGCAAGTTCGAGATTGCCCGCGCCTATCGCGACATGAAGGGGTCGGGCACGCCAGTCCGCATCCCGGTGATCGAGATGGTCGAGATCGGCGCCGGCGGTGGGTCTATCGCGCGCGTCGACAGGCTGGGCCGCATCACCGTGGGTCCCGACAGCGCGGGGTCGACGCCAGGGCCTGTCTGCTACGGTCGTGGCGGAACCGAACCTGCCGTGACCGATGCCAATCTGGCGCTCGGCAAGATCGACCCCGCCTATTTCGCCGGCGGCAAGATCGCGCTCGATGAGAGGAGCGCACGCCAGGCCTTGCAAAGGAACGTCGGCGACAAGCTCTCCTTGAAGGATTTCTGGCCCGCGGCCGGCGTGACGGAGATCGTGGAAGAGAACATGGCGAATGCCGCGCGCGTCCATGCGATCGAGCTGGGCCGCGACATCACGGCCTGCACCATGATCGCCTTCGGCGGCGGCGCGCCGCTGCACGCCTGCCGTCTCGCGGAAAAAGTCGGCGTCACGACGGTGATCGTGCCCAAGGGCGCGGGGGTCGGCTCCGCCATCGGCTTCCTGCGTGCACCCGTGGCCTATGAAATCACCCGAAGTGCGGTGACATCGCTCGAAAGCTTCGATGCCCGAAGGGTCAACCGCTTGCTCGACAGCATGACGCGCGACGCCCGCGTCGTGGTGGAACCCGCGCTCGCCGGCGCAAAGGCCAGTGTGCAGATCATCGCCGATTGCCGCTATGTCGGACAGGGTCATGAAATCCGGGTGAGCGTGCCTGTCCGCAAGTTGAGCGACGCCGATGGCAAGAGACTGAAGGCCGCCTTCGAGAAGACCTATGAGCAGGTCTACGGGCTTCGCATTCCCAACCAGGAGGTGGAAGCCATCACCTGGTCCGTCACCGTATCGTCGAAGACGGAGAAGCCCAAGCGTGCCGCCCGGGCCGCCCGCCGAGCGGCGCCTCAGCCCCGCTCGCGCCGCACCATCTACGATCCGGCCTTGGGCAAGCAGGTCAATGCCCCGGTCTACTGGCGCTTCGACATGAAGCCGGGGGCAAGCATCCACGGACCGGCCATCATCGCGGAAGACGAAACCTCGACCATCGTCGGCGCCCGCTTCGGCGCCACCATCAACAGCCTCGGCTACATCGTCATGGAGCGCAGGTCATGAGCAAGTCCGCCCTCGACGCCATCCGCACGCAGGTCATGTGGAACCGCCTGATCGCGGTGGTGGAAGAACAGGCGCAGTCCCTGCTGCGCACCGCATTCGGCACCATCACCCGCGAGGCCGGCGATCTGTCGGCCGGCGTCTACGACACGTCGGGCAACATGATCGCCCAGGCCATGACCGGGACGCCTGGCCACGTGAACACCATGGCGACGGCGGTTGCGCATTTCTTCAAGCATTTCCCGCAATCGACCATGAAGCCGGGCGATGTCTACGTCACGAACGATCCCTGGCTCGGGACCGGCCACCTCTTCGACTACGTGGTGATGACGCCGGTCTTTCTGAAGAAGAAACTCGTCGCATTCTTCGCCTCCACCTGCCATGTCATCGACGTGGGCGGCGTCGGCATGTCGGCCAAGGCCAATTCCTCCTTCGAAGAGGGCACGCTCATTCCGCACATGAAGATGCGCAAGGAAGGCGTGCTGAACGAGGAGCTGATCGGCATCATTCTCGCCAATTCGCGCAATCCGGTGGAAGTGCGGGGCGACCTGCTCTCGCTCATCAGCGCCAACGACACCGGCGCCCGCCGCCTGCTTTCGATGATGGAAGAGTTCAACCTCGCCTCCATCGAACCGCTGGCTCGCCACATCCTGACGCAGTCCGAGAGGGGTGCGCGCGAGGCCATCAAGGCGCTGCCGGACGGCGAGTGGACCTATGACATGCCGCTCGACGGCTACGAGCGGCCGATCCTCATCAAGTCGAAGCTCACGATACGCCGCGGCAGGATCACCATCGACTTCTCGGGCTCGTCGCCCGCCTCCATCCACGGCATCAACAGCCCGCGCACCTATACCCATGCCTATTCCGTCTTCGGCCTCAAGGCGGTGATCGCGCCGCATGTCCCCAACAACATCGGCTCGCTGTCCTGCTTCGATCTCGTGACCGAATCGGGCACCTGCGTGGATCCCACCCGTCCATCGCCCGTCACGGCACGGCATGTGATCGGCCAGATGCTGGCCGACTGCACTTTCGGCTGCCTCGCCCAGGCGCTGCCCGGCAAGGTGCAGGCCGAAAGCGCCGGATCCATCTGGATCCTGGGGCTGAACAGCGCGCATGGCCGCGTGCCGGCGGAAGAGACGGCGAAGGCCAAGTATTTCGGCGTCATCAACATCGGACTCGGCGGCATCGGCGGCAGGCCGGGCAAGGACGGGCTATCGACCATGGCCTTCCCGTCGGGCGTGGGCACCATTCCGGTCGAAATCACCGAGACGCAGTGCCCACTCTATTTCAAGCGCAAGGAGTACCTTCCCGACTCCGGCGGTGCCGGCGAGTTCCGCGGCGGCCTCTCGCAGACCATCGAGATCGCCAACCGCGAGGCGGCACCCTTCACCATCTCGGCCGCCACCTTCGACCGCATCCACAATCCGGCGCAGGGGCGCGACGGCGGCAGTCCGGGGCGCAAAGGCCTGGCGCGCTATGGGTCCGGCAAGCCGATCCCCGACAAGGGCATCCATGTCATTCCCACCGGCGACAGCCTGGTGGTGGAGCTCCCAGGCGGCGGCGGCTTCGGCGATCCCCTGAAGCGCGACCGCGAAGCCGTGGCGCAGGACCTCAAGGCAGGCCTCGTTACCGCCGCAGGCGTACGCCGCGACTATGGCCATGAACCGGCCTGAACCCACCATTGCCCTGGGACAGCGCATCAAGGCG
>JAPLOT010000376.1 GCA_026400595.1 Alphaproteobacteria bacterium
TTGATCTCGCGCCCGAAGAGCCAGCGCGCATCATACTCGCGGAAACCGGTGGGTGCCACGAGCGGTACCGTCTCATAGGCGAAGCTGTTCGGCTGCAGGCTGGGCACGGGATGGGAAAGCATCGCGCTGGTCTAGATGTACGCGCGGCAAGTTGCAACTGGCGCGGGGCTTGTCGAACACCGTCAAAGGGAGCGCTGTCGACCAGCCCCACAAGGCGGATGCCGCCCGCCTATCAACCCGTCTGGAGGCGTGCGCGAAGCTGGCTCGCGAAGCGCGTATCGGGCGCGGATGCCGCTTCCTTCACGAAGATCGACCAATGCTTGAACACGGTCGACACGGCCTTGACCGTCTCGAGCGTTTCCTCGAGTTCGGGATCACCAGGGCGCATCAGGTCACGGTCATCGCGGTCGTAGGGGTTGTTGTCGTTGGACTTGATGTCTTCCAGCAGACGATCGAAAAGTAGAGGCCGCTTTTCGGCAAGTTCCTGATAGTTGGCACCGCTTGGCAGGACCTGATCCCAGATGCCGCGGCGACGCGAAGCGAGATGCGACGTCGACTGGATGCGCTTCAGGAGGACTCCCAGGATGTCCCAGGCAGCCTGGTGTTTTTCGCGCACCGGCGGCGGGATCTGCTCGAGCAGTCGAAGCAGTGACTCTTCGGTGAGACGTTCGACCACATCATCGATCGTCATGGAAGACATCTGTTCGCGCCCGACCTCATCCCCCACGAAACGGGATTCACGCACCTGATCATGATCGGACTTGCCGCGGATCACGCCGCTTCTGAACTTCCCCATACGCATCACCAACCCCTGCATCATGTCTATAGCATTGGCGAAACACGTAAACTAAGTGCAACTAGTTGACGCCCAGGTGATGTGATTGCTCGACCGGGACGGCCAAATCGGCGTTCATGGTAAATGCCTGGTTAAGGCGAGATCGAGGCTCTCATGTCATCCCCAACCGCGCCAATGGTAGACAAGCAGGCCAAGCCATTCCTTGATCGCGAGGCTGCTGACCCGCAGGCTGGCAGCATTGGGCAGGAACAGCAGCGGAAACGGGTCGTCATCCTCGCCAGACAGATAGTCGATGGGCACGGGAATCAGATCCATGCCCACCTTTCGAAAGGCGGCGAGCGCTCGAGGCATGTGCATGGCTGACGTGACCAGCAGGCCTTTGTCAAAGCCTTGGGAGCGCCAGATCGCGGCAGAATTGACCGCATTCTCGCGGGTGTTGCGGCTCTCGCTTTCCAGGATGATGTCGTCGCGCCCGACGCCCATGAAGACCAGAAAGTCTGCAATGGCGCTCGCCTCAGATATGCCGTCGCCACCGAAGACGTTGCCGCCTGCGATCAGAATCCGGGGCGCCTTGCCCGCGCGGTAAAGCCGGGCTGCTTGCACCACCCTGTCGCGGGCTTCATGGAGCTCGAAGAGGACAGCCTCGCTGTCTGGCGGCGAAAGCGCGCCGCCCAGGAGGATTACGACATCCACGACCGGATAGGAGTCGACGGGCAATGCGGGGATACGTTCCTCCAGCGTCCGCGACAGGGCATTGGCAAGAAACGGCGTGGAAAAGGCCCAGATCAGCAAACCCACAAACATCGCGGCAGCAAGGGCCTGCCGCCGCCGCCCGAGAAACATGGCCAGGACGGCAAAGGCAAGAACCAGGAGCCCGAGACCGAGCGGCATCGCGATCTGCGTGAGAATCTTGTCGACGAGAATCAACATGAACAAACTATGTCGTCGGAAGGAGCCCGACGAAAGACGTTTCATGACACGGCATGCGGCCAGCGGCGGTGGGATGCCAGACCCGGGCGCGCCGGGGCTCGCAGTTGACGCGCCGGCCAGATCAGGCGCATCACTGGCGCGAGAATCCACGAATCAGAGAGGTCGTCATGACATTTCCCTCATTGCCCCACCGAGCCACCCTCTTCGCGGCGGCCCTGCTGTCGGTCCTTGCGGTGGCGGCACCGGCCGATGCCAAGAAGGGCACAAATGTCGGCGTGCTCGAATGCACAATCGATGGCGGCCTTGGCCTGATCGTCGGTTCCCAGCGGTCGGTGTCCTGCGTCTTCAAGCCCACACAGGGTGCGCGGCAGCGTTATAGCGGCAAGATCACCAAGATCGGCCTCGACATCGGAGTTACCGGCAAGGCCTATGTGGTCTGGGCGGTTTTTGCACCGGGCTCGCTCAAGGCGGGCGCGCTTGCCGGTGATTATGGCGGCGCATCGGGCGAGGCGAGCATCGGCGTCGGCCTTGGCGCCAATGTTCTCGTCGGCGGCTTCAAGAAGTCGATCGCGCTGCAGCCCCTGAGCGTTCAAGGGCAGACCGGCGTCAACCTCGCAGTGGGCGCGGCCGGCCTGAAACTGAAGTACCGCGACTGATCGGTTCCGATGAGTGCCGGCAGGACCTTCGGACTGGGCCTTCTGGGGGCTGTCGCCGGTGGCGCCACAGGCGGCGGCCTGGGACTGCTGGCAGGGCTTGCCTATACGTCGCTTGCCGATGTCTCCGGATTTGAAGGCCTTTCCGGCTATGCCGTGGCCTTCTGGATGCTTGGCGGAATCGTCCTTGGCCTGATCCTTGGGATCGTTGCGGGCGTAGCGCTGGCCCGGCGCAAGGGAAGTTTCTAGCCCGTCCGCCGCTGTCAGCCAGTGCCGCGGGTCACACGGTGCCGATTACTTCGAACAGGGCCAGCGTTCGGCCAGGGCACGCGCAACGAGCGGCGCACCTGCCTTGTGCAGGTCCCCGGCATGATCGCCCAGCCACTTCTCCACCACCAGCGCCAGTTCCAGCAAGCCCACGTCGGCGGGCACCGCCGCACGCTGGCCGGCGATTCCAGGAGACTCGCATTTCATGGTGTCGGCAACTGCTCCCACAAATCCGGCGCAGACGCCTGCGTCCAGGAGTTCCTGAGTGGAGCGTGCGGCCAATGGCTTGACCGGCTCGGTGCAGCTCTGCAGGATCTCGGCGCCGCTGAAATAACCGCGGGGCTCTTCGGCTGAAGCAAGGGGCACCTGAAGCGCAAGGCCGCACAGCAGAACCACACCGGCAAGCTGAAGGGAGGGCATCGCGGGCCTCGCGGAATCGATACGGCATGTTAACCCAATTGCCAGCCACCGCCAAACAGGTCGCGGTGCCGTAACGTCGCAACCGTGATTGCCGCTCCTTCCTGCCGAACACGAAAGGCTTCGGTCGCGGTCCGGACGACATCGGCCTTGCCATTAACTAAAACTTTACCATTGCTTTGACGCTCGGGCCTCCAGCGGTCAATTTAACCTTAACACTCGGTTAAGGTCCTCCTGGCTCATGAACATCGCAACCCGCCCCGCATTGCTGCTTTCGATGCTCTGTCTTCTGCTTGCGGGGACGCAGAGCCATGCCGGAGGAAGCGATACGGCCAGCAGATTGTTCGGATCGAAGAAGCACTTCGTGGCCGAGTTTGGCACCACCCTACCGCCTATCGGCTTCGTAAACTTCTGCTCGCGTTCTCCCGAGGATTGCCGGGCCACCGGCAAGAGCCCGAAGAAGATCAAGCTCACGCCCACCGAACTGACAACGCTCTATCAGGTCAACACCTTCGTGAATGGCCGGATCATGCCGGTGAGCGACGAGGAACTCTACGGTGAAGCCGAATACTGGACCTACCCCGAAGATGCCGGCGACTGCGAAGACATGGTCCTGCTGAAGAAGAAGCATCTGACAGCTCTCGGCTTTCCTCCGGAGGCGCTGCGCATCACGGTGGTTCTCGACGAAAACATGCAGGGTCACGCGGTGCTGACCGTGACGACGACCGAAGGCGACTTCGTGCTCGACAACCGCGTCAACGAGATCAAGCTCTGGTCGGAAGTGAACTACGTGCTGCTGAAGCGGCAGTCGGCGCAGGATCCCAAGAGCTGGAAATCCCTGTCGCGCGACCTGGCCGCAACGCGGCAACAGGCCGAGGCTTCAGGCAGCAAGTGAGCGACAGCCCGATGATCCGCTCAAAGCGCATGGCCGGGAGAGCCTCAACATGATCATGTTCCCGGCAAGACTGGCGATGTCGCTCTTCATGTTCGCGTTCTTCTCGTTCAGGCCGGTGCGGGTGGTCTCGCTTGCCATTGCGGTCTCCACCCTCCTGGTCATGCATCACCGCATCGGAGAAGACCCCGACAGCCTGCAGGAACTCGCAGAGATTTCGGCGGTCGATGCAGGGGCAACGGCCAAGGCCCTGGGCATTGCCGGCGTCGTCCTGAATCTTCTCGGCGAAGACCTGCGCTAACCGCCCGACGCATCATTTGGTCGACCTGTCAGGCTACTCGCCCCGCATGCACGGCTGATCGAGGACAAGACAACAATCAACCCTTTGGTTGACTAATCCCCATCGTCATATATATTCAACCATATGGTTGATCATCACGCACAACAAATCGACTCCGTGTTCCACGCCCTGGGCGACGCAACCCGCCGCCAGATGCTGCTGCAGCTCGCTGGCGGATCAAGCACGGTGGGCCAGATGGCCAAGCCGCATTCCATGTCGCTGGCGGCTGCATCCAAGCACATCAAGGTCCTGGAAGCCGCCGGCCTGATCCGCCGCGAGATCCGCGGCCGCGTCCATCATTGCCAGCTGGAGCCCGGCCCGCTGGCGAAGGCTCATGAATGGCTTAGCGTCTATGAACAGTTCTGGACCAGCCGACTGGACCGCCTCGAAGACCTGCTGCTGCGGCAGGAC